>DASZWD010000075.1 GCA_035546775.1 Acidimicrobiales bacterium | reverse complement strand
AGGACGCGGTCACGAAGGACTGGGCGAAGCCGTCGATGGCGGCGACGCGGTCGCGCAGGGTGGGGGCCATCATCCACGGGGCGCACAGGAGGCCGGTGACGCCCATCTCCTCGGCGCGGGCGTGCAGGTCGGTCGACGGGCGCGCCATGAGGCCGATGATGATCTCGAAGTCGTCTCCGGTGCGGCCGGCGGCGTCGAGGTGCTTGCGCATGCGCCCTACGACCTGTTCGGCCTCGTCGGGCGTGTACGCGTTGCCGATCCAGCCGTCGCCGACGCGCGCCGCGCGCGCCAGCGCGACGTCCGAATGCCCGCCGAGGTAGACGGGCACGGGCGCCCGGGGGACCGGCTCGATGCGCAGGGCGTCGAAGTCGTAGAACTCGCCGTGGTGCTCGGTCCAGCCGCCGGCCCACAGCTTCCGCAGCGCGCCGACCATCTCTTCGAGGCGGGCGCCGCGGCGGGCGAAGGTCTGGCCGACTTGGGCGAACTCCTCCTCGCACCAGCCGGCGCCGGCGCCGAGGGCAACCCGTCCCCCGGAGAGCACCGACGCCGTCGACACCGCCTTGGCGACGGTGAACAGCTCGCGCAGCGGCGCCACGTAGATGTTGGTGGTGAAGCGCACCTGGGCGGTGACCGCCGCCATGGCGCCGATGAGCACCCACGGGTCGGGCCACGGCGACTCGTCGGTGAAGGGCGGCGCGCCGTCGGGCGAGTAGGGGTACTTCGACTGCCGCGCCTGGGGCGCGAACAGGTGGTCCGACACGGTGATGCCGTGATAGCCCGCGGCGTCGGCCGCCTGGGCGAGCGCCAGGGCCTGGTCGGGCTCGGCGAACGACAGCGCCAGCCAGAACTTCAAGCGGTCATCCCGTAGTCGACCGGAACGCACGCGCCCGTCACGTTGCGGGCGTCGTCGGACGCGAGGAAGCACAGCACGCTGGCGATGTCGGAGGGCGGGGCGAAGTGGCCGCGCACGAGTTCCATGCGGGCGACGAGGAAGCCCTCGACGTCGTCGGGCATCGTCATGTTGGCCACCAGCGGCGTGTCGACGCCGCCCGGGCACACGGCGTTGACCCGCACGCCCTTCTTGGCGTATTCGACGGCCAGGGCGCGGGTCAGCATGACGACGCCGCCCTTGGAGGCCGAGTACGCCGCGCCGTAGGGCTGGCCGTGCAGGCCCGACGTCGACGCCACGTTGACGATGTTGCCGCCACTGGCGACGAGGTTGGGCAGGGCGGGGCGGATCATGTTGAACACGCCGGTGAGGTTGACGCTGATGACGCGGTTCCACTCCTCGGCGCTGAGTTCGTCGGCGTGGCCGAACTGCAGGATGCCGGCGACGTTGGCCAGCACGTCGAGGTGGCCGTGCTCGCGCACGACGCGCTCGACGGCGTCGGTGGCCGCGTCCGGATCGCTCACGTCGAGGCCGATGCCGGCGCCGCCGATGTCCGCGGCGGTGGCCTTGGCGCCGGCCTCGTTGAGGTCGGCGCACACGACGGTGGCCCCGTCGGCCGCGAAGCGTTGGGCGGTGGCCTGGCCGATGCCGGAAGCCGAGCCGGTGACGATGACTACCCGTCCGTCGAAGCGCATATCTGACACTCTGTCAGATATGAACGGCAAGGTCGCAGTGGTCACCGGCGGGGGATCGGGCATCGGGCGCGCCACCGCCATCCGGCTGGCGAAACTGGGCGCGGAGGTGATCGTCGCCGACGTGAACGTCGAGGGCGGCGAGGGGGTGGCCGACGAGATCGGCGGGCGCTTCGTGCGCACCGACGTGACCGAACCGGCGCAGGTCGACGCCCTGATGCAGGCCTGCGGTGGCCGCCTCGACATCGCCTTCAACAACGCCGGCACCTCGGGCACGTTCGGCAACGTGGCCGACACCGATGTCGAGGAGTGGCGCCGCGTCGTCGACCTCAACCTCCTCGGCGTCTACCTGTGCATGCGCGCCGAGATCCCGCTGATGACCGCCGGCGGTGTGATCGTGAACACGTCGTCGGGCGCCGGGCTGATGGGCTTCGCCGGGCTGTCGGCCTACGTCGCCAGCAAGCACGCGGTGATCGGACTGACCAAGACCGCGGCGCTCGAGTACGCCCGCGCCGGCATCCGCATCAACGCCGTATGCCCCGGCACGGTCCGCACCCCGATGCTGGAGGGCTTCACCGGCGGCGACGAGGCGACGCTGCAGGCGATGGGCAAGATGATGCCGCTCGGCCGCCTGGCGACGCCCGACGAGATCGCGGCGGCGGTGGTGTGGCTGTGCAGCGACGAGGCGTCGTACGTGACGGGCATGGCGATGCCGGTCGACGGCGGTGCGGCGGCCGCCTCGGCGCGGACCTGACGGACCGTCAGAAACGCATTACGCTCGCCGGCGATGACTGTTACGGACGAGACATTTCCGAAGATCATCTCGGTGGACGACCACGTGCTCGAACCGCCGAACGTGTGGCAGGACCGCCTGCCCGAGAAGTACAAGGAACGGGGGCCCCGTTCCGTGCGGGCCAAGCTCGGCGAGATGGTCTTTGTCGGCGGCAAGTTCTCCTACTCCGCCGGCGAAGGCGCCGACTGCGACTGGTGGTACTACGAGGACCTCAAGATCCCCACGACGCGCCTGTCGGCCGCGGCGGGCTTCCCCCGCGACGAGGTGAAGATCACCGCCATCACCTACGAGGAGATGCGCAAGGGGTGTTGGGATCCCGTGGCGCGCCTCGAGGACATGGACATCAACCACGTCGAGGCGAGCCTGAGCTTTCCGTCCTTCCCGCGCTTTTGCGGACAGACCTTCACCGAAGCCAAGGACAAGGACCTCGCGCTGCTGTGCGTCAAGGCGTACAACGACTGGCAGGTCGACGAGTGGTGCGCCGGCTCCGGTGGACGGCTGATCCCGCTCATCATCGTGCCGCTGTGGGACGCCCAGCTCGCCGCCGACGAGGTGCGGCGCATGGCCGATCGCGGCGTGCGCGCCACGTGCTTCAGCGAGATCCCGCCGTTCCTCGGCCTGCCGTCGGTGCACGACGTCAACGGCTACTGGGAGCCCTTCGTCGCCGCGTGCGCCGAGACCGGCACGGTCATCAACATGCACATCGGCTCGTCGTCGAAGATGCCCTCGACGTCGGCCGACGCCCCGCCGGCCGTCGGCTCCACGCTCACGTTCAACAACGCCATGATGTCGATGACCGACTGGCTGTTCAGCGGGCTGCTGGTGAAGTTCCCCGACGTGAAGCTGGCCTACAGCGAAGGCCAGATCGGCTGGATCCCCTACATCCTCGAGCGCGCCGACAAGGTGTGGGAGGACAACCGGGCGTGGGGTGGCGTGGCCGACAAGATCCCCGAGCCGCCGTCGACCTACTACTTCAAGAACAT
>DASZWD010000074.1 GCA_035546775.1 Acidimicrobiales bacterium | reverse complement strand
GCCGGCGACGGCGAGCAGGATGAAGAACGACCCGAGTTCCTGCGGCGTGAGGATGTCGTCTTCGAGCTCCGCGTTGATGAGCTGCGTCGTGAGGTCGTCGCCCGGGTTGTGGCGCTTGTACTCGGCGATCTCGTTCATCAGTTGCACGAGCGTCATCCCCGCGCCCAGCACCTGAGCGAACATCTCTTCGCCCTCGGCGCCGTCGAAGAACTCGGGGTCGCCGCCGCCGAGGATCTTGTTGGTGGCGTCGAGGACGGTCCCGTACTCGCTACGCGGGATCCCCATCATGTCCATGATGATCAGCAGCGGGAACGGCGCGGAGATGTCCTGCACGAAGTCCGTTTCGCCCTTCTCGCACATCTTGTCGATGAGTTCGTCGGCGACCGTCACCACGTTGTCCATCACGCCCGCGAGGTGCTTGGGCGTGAAGCGGCGCGAGACGATGCCGCGCAGGCGGGCGTGGCGCGGGTCGTCCATCACGATGAACGAACCGAAGAACTCGGCGGCTTCGGGCGGCAGGTCGGTGACCGACGTCGAACCGAGGCCCGAGCAGAACACCTTCGGGTTGCCGCTGATTTCCACGACATCCGCGTGCTTGGTGATGGCGTAGAAGCCGGGCCCGAGCACCAAGTCGCCGAAGGTGGGTTCGTCGAAGAAGGCGATCGGCTTCTGGCGGCGCAGCGCGGCGAAACCGGCCTGGCGCTGGTCGAGGGGCTGGGTCCAGAACGCCGGGTCGGTCAGGTTGATGTCGTCGATGCTCAACACACTCACGCGCTCATCCTGTCACTGTCGGCGGCGACGACCGCCATCACGCCCACCGGCTGAGTGCGCCCTTTTGCGCAGAAAACCGGTCGGATCTGTGCCGAAAGGCGCACTAGAACGCACCCGTGCGGCGGGTGCTGGGGATCGACGTCGACGACGCACTCGTCGAGAAGTGGAAGACGTGGCTGGCACCGGCGCGTCAGCCGTTCTTCGTCGAAGGCGGTAATCCTGACCGCGAGATGTCGCCGCACCTCTGGGACACGTATCACGTGTGGCGCACCGACAAGTCGCTCGGCGTGGTCTGGCTCGACGAGGACGAGTTCTTCGCGTTGCCGCGCACCGAGCGGGCGCGCCTGGTCCGTCAGCAACAACGCGCCGGGCGGGGTGCGGTCCCGACGGTACGGGCCTGGCCCGAGGTTGTCGACGCTCGCGCCCAGGCCGACGGGCACCGCTTCGTGTGGTGGCCGTCGATGATGACCACCGACATCATCCTGCGCCACGTGAGCGAGGACCGCATGACGAGCCGGCACCGCGACGTGCCCGCCACCACGTGGCGCCATCTGCCCGCGGCGCGGGCGCTCGCCGGCACGTTCGTCGCCGAGGGCAGCGGACCGAATTGTTTCAGCACGGTCATGGCTGCGGCGGGCCTCGAAGAGACCGTCGAGCGCTACTCGGAGCGGGAGCCCTTCGACGAGTGGCTGGCGACGGCGTGCCGGCGCGGCGGCCAAGACCACCAAGCAGGCACCGTCTGGGTGTGGCGCACTCGGGATGGGCTGTCGTTCCACGCCGCCATCACGCTGGGCGACGGCTGGGTGTTGGAAAAGCCCTCACGCGAGTGGTCGTCGCCCCGTACGGTCGCCAGCGCCGCAGATCTCCTGCGGCGCAACCGCCACCCCGGGGAGCGTCTGGAACGCCACCGCTTGCGCGACTAGTGGCCGCGGTGGAGCCACTCCTCGAGGTGGGGTGCTTCGACGCCGATGGTCGTCGTCTCGCCGTGGCCCGTGTGGACGACCGTCTCGGGCGGCAGCGTGAGCAGACGGGCGCGGATGGACTCGATGATCGTCGGGAAGTCGGAGTAGCTGCGTCCGGTGGCGCCCGGCCCACCGCAGAAGAGCGTGTCGCCGCTGAAGACGTGGCCTGTCAGCGCGAAACAGCAGCCGCCGGGCGTATGGCCAGGTGTGTGGATGACGGCCAGTTCGCTGCCGCCGGCGCGCAGCACGTCGCCGTCGGCC
>DASZWD010000073.1 GCA_035546775.1 Acidimicrobiales bacterium | reverse complement strand
GAGATGCGCCGCGTGAAGATGAACTACCGCTGCCCGACCTGCGGGACCGAGGTGCGCGTCACCCGCGCCGCGAGCGAAGACCCCGAGCCGCCGCGCCACTGCATGGACGAGATGGAGTACGTCCCCGGCGAGGACGACTAATCCACAGGCTGGGGAGAACTCTGGGGAGAACTACACCCGTGTAACTCAGGGTTTGTCTTAGTGATACCGGGTGGCCGTGATAAATCCACCCGTAATCAGGCCCAAACCGACCAGCAGGTACCAGTTGTTGGCGCCGCCGGGCAGGATGCCCATGTAGTTGGTGACGATCATCAGCATGCCCACCCCGAGCAGGGTGAACATCAGCACCGGCACCCACGTGGGGCTGACCTTGTACTCCTTGGGCACCGGCGGCGTGTAGCGGCCCTGCGCCTGCATCGAGGTGCCGCCGCTCTTCTGCGTCACCCGACGGCTGCTGACTGTTCCCTTTGGCGTCACACGCCCGGACGACGGCCGATCACCAGAACCCATCGGCTCAATTTACTGTTGCGGCGTGCATCGGCGGATTCAGCCTCTCGTCGGCGTGGCCTGCGCCCTCATCGGCTTCCTGGCGATGACCGCGGCGCGTTCGCACCCGGCGAGTCCCGAGGCCCGCCTGCCACGCCAGTACCGCCTCGCCGCGCTGATCGAGCGGCAGCAGAAGACGGCCGCCGACCTGCGCCGCGAGGTCGAGCATTTACGGTCCCAGGTGGCGCAGGCGTCGCTCGGTCCCGACAAGACCGCGGCGGCCGGCCGCGCCGCCGCGCTGCGCAGCGGACGCCTCACGGCGGGTCTCGTCGCCCTGCGCGGTCCGGGCATGCGGGTCGAACTCGCGGACTCGACCCAGGCCAGTTCTCCGAGCGGCGACATCAACGACCTCGTCATCCACTCGAGCGACGTGCAGGCGGCAGTCAACGCCCTGTGGCGCAGCGGTGCCGAAGCGATCTCCGTCAACGGCGAGCGCCTCGTCGGCACGAGCGCAGTGCTCTGCGTCGGCAACACGTTGCTCCTCAACGGCACGGTGCACTCGCCCCCCTACGTGATCTCGGCGCTCGGGGCCGACCGCAACAAGTTCGAGGCCGACGAGTTGGTCCAGCGCCTGCACGAAGACGCCAAGAACTTCGGGCTCAAGTTCGCCATCCACTCCGTCGACAGCGTGACCATCGCCGCCTACGACGGATCGACGACGCCCAAGTACGCCCGCCCCTCGTAGCATCGCGGGATGGGCGCCAACGTCGTCGTCATCGACAACTACGACAGCTTCGTCTACAACCTCGTCCAGTACCTCGGTGAGCTCGGTGCGCAGCCGACGGTCTTCCGCAACGACGAGATCACCGTCGGCGCGCTGGCGGAGCGCCAGCCCGACGGCATCCTGATCTCGCCCGGGCCCGGCACGCCCGACGACGCCGGCATCTCCAACGCGGTGATCGAGCAACTCGGCGCCACGATCCCGATCCTCGGCGTGTGCCTCGGCCACCAGTGCATCGGCCAGGTGTTCGGCGGGCGCATCGTGCGCGCCCCTACGGTCATGCACGGCAAGACCAGCTGGGTGAACCACGGCGGCCAAGGCGTGTTCGCCGGCCTGTCCAACCCGTTCGAAGCGACCCGCTACCACTCCCTCGTCATCGACCCGGCGTCGGTCCCCGACGTGCTCGAGGTGACGGCGACGACGGAGGACGGCGTCATCATGGGTGTGCGCCACCGCCAGCTGCCGATCGAGGGCGTGCAGTTCCACCCCGAGTCGATCCTCACCACCGTCGGCCACGACCTCATGCGGACGTGGCTGGCGGCGCTACTCAGCTTCGATCCTGCTTAGGCGTGTGGCCCGTCGACCGTGATGGTGACCGTCGACCCCTGGTCGGCGTTGGTGCCGGCGTTCGGGTTCTGATCGGTCACCAGACCGCTGCCCAACGCGTTGTCCGTGTAGGTCACGCTGACCTTGAACCCGGCGTTGACGAGGACCGCGCGCGCCTGCGACTCGGTCTTGCCGACGACGTTGGGCACCTGCACCTGGGCCGGACCGCTCGACACCGTGATGGTCACCGTCGAGCCCTTGGCGGCGTCGGAACCACCGACCGGGTCCTGTGAGATCACCTTGCCCTGGTCGACGGTGTTGGACGCCTGCTGCACCGTCTTGACCTTGAACTGACCGTCGTCGTTGCGCAGCGTGTCGACGGCGTCGTTCTCGTCCTTGCCGACCACGTTGGGCACGCTGAAGGTGGACTGCGCGCCGGACGAGACCGTGATGGTGACGGTCGTGCCGGTGTCGACCTGACTGCCCGAACTCGGGTTCTGCTTGATCACTTGGTCGACGGGCGCGGTATTGGCCTCTTCGGCCACGAGATACTTCAACCCCGCCTGGGTCAGGTCGTCCTGCGCCTGGGCGCGCTGCTCACCGATGACGTTCGGGATCTTGACCCGCTGCGGACCGGTCGACACCGTCAGCGTGATCTCCGAGCCCTTCTTGACGAACTGGCCCGCCGCCGGATCCTCGGCGGTGACGATCTCGGGGTCTTGCGAGGACGGCGCGTCCTGGCGCTTCACGGTGAACCCGGCGTTCTTGAGCGTGTCGCTGGCGGTGGCGTAATCGCTGCCGACGACCGAGGGCACCTCGAACGTCTTGGCCGTGCCGCCGCCGATGAAACCGACTTCGCGCAGGAGCAGGAACGCCAGCGCGGCGAACGTCGCCAGCAGGGCGACGAGGAGCATGGCGTAGAAGGTCGTGCGCCGCCGCACCTCGACGGGCACGCCCCCGGCCACGGCGGGCTGGGCCATCGTCTGCTCGTAGGCGCGTACGGCGCGCGTCGACTGCGTGCGCGGCAGCGCCTGGGTGGCGTTCGGGTCGCCGTACTGGTCGTCGAAGGAACCCGCGGCGATGGCGCGGCCCTGGCGGAAGCGAACCAGGTCGGCCCGCAGGTCCTCGGCCGTCGCGTAGCGGTCGTCGGGGTCCTTGGCGAGGCAGGTGAGGATGATCGACTCGAAGGCGGCCGACAGGTTCGGGTTGATCGACCGCGGTTGGGGCGGCTGGTCGCTCACGTGCTTGGTGGCCACCGCCACCGGGTTGCTGCCGCTGAAGGGCGGCCGGCCGCACACCATCTCGTAGAGCACGACGCCGAGGGAATAGATGTCGCTGCGGGCGTCGACGCCCCAGCCCTGCGCCTGCTCGGGCGAGAAGTAGGTGGCGGTGCCCATCACCGCGCCGGTCTGGGTGAGGTTCTCGTCGACGTTGTCCTTGGCGCGGGCGATGCCGAAGTCGGCGACCTTCACGTTGCCGGCGGAGTCGATGAGGATGTTGCCCGGCTTGACGTCGCGGTGCACGACGCCGTGCTTGTGGGCGAACGCCAGCGCGCTGGCGACCGCCGCGCCGATGTCGGCGGCGCGGTCGGCGAGCAGGGTGCCTTCGGCCTTGAGCACCGTCGACAGCGGCCGGCCGTCGACGAGTTCCATGACGATGAAGTACGTGCCCTGCTCTTCGCCCCAGTCGTAGATCGACACGATGTTGGGATGGCTCAGGTTGGCTGCCGCCTGCGCCTCACGCCGGAACCGCTCGACGAAGTTGGGGTCGGTCGATAGCTCGGGGAACAGCACCTTGAGCGCGACCGGCCGGTCGAGCATGCGGTCGTGGGCGAGGAACACCTCGGCCATGCCCCCGCGGGCGATGCGACGCCGGAGTTGGTAGCGACCTCCGAAAATGGGAGCAGGACGTTCAGCCATCTAGTTGAAGACGTTAGGCGACGTGTTCACGGCGGCGGGGGTGGGGTCCCCGCCGCACCGTGACGGGAGGCCGAAGGCCGGACGGAACCGAAAAACTGCGCGGTTAGAGGCCGAGAACGGCCTTCATCACCGCTTGTGCGATCGGCGCGGCTACGCGACCGCCGGTGGCGGCGTCGCCGGTGCCCTGCTGGCTCTCGACGATGACCGCCACCGCCACCTTGGGTGCCTCGGCCGGCGCGAACGCGATCAGCCAGGCGTGTGACGTGTTGGGCTTGCCCGTCTGCGCCGTGCCCGTCTTGGCCGCCACGGTGACGCCGGGGATCTGGGCGCGCGTGGCGGTGCCGCGCCGGGCCACGTCGATCATCATCTGCTTGATCACCGCCGCGGTCGCACCGGATGTCGCCGTGCGCCACTCGGCCGGCTTGTACTTGGACACGACGTTGCCGCGATCGTCCGAGGTGTGGTCGAGCACGTGCGGCGTCATGATGATCCCGCCGTTGGCGATGGCGGAAGCGACGAGCGCCATCTGCAGGGGCGTGGCCGACACGTCCTGCTGCCCGATCGACGAGAACGCCAGCCCGGGCTCGAGCAAGCGCTTGAACTCTTCGGCGTCGGGGAAGTGCGAAACGGCCGCCGCCGGCAGATCGATCGGGGGCTTGCTGCCGAAGCCGAACGCCGTGGCCTCGGCTGCCATGTTCTCGCTGCCGACGTCGAGGCCGACCGACGCCATGCCCGTGTTGCAGCTGACGCGCAACAGGTCGGCGATCGTGCCGCCGCAGCGCTCGCCGCCGAAGTTGTGCAGCGACAGCCCGCCGCTGTGGGGCAGCGGCAGTGCGTTCGTCGTCGGGTACACCTTGGAGGTGATGTCGGGGTCGTGGTCGAACGCCGCCGATGCCGTGACGACCTTGAACGTCGAACCCGGCGGATACGACTCGCGGTAGGCACGGGGCAACAGCGGGTGCGCCGGATCGTTCTGGAGGCCGGTCCACGTGGCGCGTACCGCGTCCTGCGAGTGGGCGGCGAGCGGGTTGGGGTCGTAGCTCGGCGCGCTCACCATGGCGAGGATGGCGCCGGTCGTCGGATCGAGGGCGACGACCGCACCGCGACGATCTCCGAGGGCGCTCGCCGCTATCCGCTGCACCGCGGCGCTGATCGTGAGCGTGACGTCCTGGGTCGGGCGCTTCTTCTCGAACAGCTGACGCAGCGCGTCGTCACCTTTGGGCAGCGCACCGCCGACCAGGGCAGTGTTGAACGCCCGCTCGGCGCCGTCGGCGCCGTAGGTGAACGACAGGTAGCCGGTGACCGGCGCGAACACCGCGCCCTGCGGGTACTGGCGCTGCTGCTTGAACTCGTCGTCGCTCGCCACCGACTTGGCCAGCAGCACGCCGTCGTTGGTCTGAATCGACCCGCGCTCGGCGCTGAACGCGGCGGTGAGACCGCGGCTATTGCGCGGGTCGTTCGTGAGCTTCGAGGCATCGACGACTTGCAGCCGCGTCAGCGACGCCAGCAGCAAGCAGAACGCGACGCCGAGGATCAACCCGAGGCGCTGGATGCGATCGTTCATGCGGCGCGATCCCCGGCCGAGATGCGCAGCAGCAAGGCCACGAGGATCCAGTTGGCGATGACGGACGAGCCGCCGTAGGACACGAACGGCAGCGTGATGCCCGTCAGCGGCAACAGCCGCGTGACGCCGCCGATGATGAGGCAGCTCTGCACGCCGAGGATGGTGGTGAGGCCGACGGCGAGGAGTTGTTCGAACGGACGCTCGGCGCGCTGGGCGATGCGCAGGCCGATCACGACGATGAGGGCGAACGCGGCGATGAACGCCGCCGCGCCGACGAGGCCGAGTTCTTCGCCGATGGCGGCGAAGACCAAGTCGCTGGCCACCTCCGGAATCTTCTGGGGTGTCCCGCGCGCCAGGCCCGTGCCGACGATCCCGCCGGCGGCGAAGGCGTACGCGGCCTGCACGAGTTGGAACCCGTCGCTCGACGCCTTGGCCCACGGGTTGACCCAGATGCTCACCCGCTCGTGCACATGGGCGAACACCTTCCACGCCGCCAGCGAGCCGGCCCCGAACATGGCGGCACCGACGACGGGCCATAGGTAGCCGCCGGTGGCCACCCACAGCATGGCAACGAAGAGCGCGAAGAACAGCGCGGAGGAACCGAGGTCCTTCTCCATCACCATGACCACGAGCGACAGCGCCCACGCGGCGGCAATTGGTCCGAGGGCGCGGGCACGCGCTGCGAGCGCCGAGCCGGGCAGCTTGCCGGGTGTGAGCAACTCGGCGCGCTCGGTCAGGTAGCTGGCAAAGAAGATGGCGAGGCAGATCTTGGCGAGCTCACCGGGCTGGAAACTGAAGGGCCCGAGCTCGAGCCACAGGCGTGCTCCGTTCTTGCTGACGCCGATGCCGGGTGCGAGCGGCGCGAGCAGCAACAGCACGCCGGCGAGCATCAGCAGGTAGCGGTACCGCTCGAGGTCGGCGGCGCGGCGCACTACGACAAGGGTGACCACAAAGGCCACCACGCCGATCGCCGTCCACATCGCCTGGTTGGCCGCGAGGTCGCGGTTGAGCCGCGCGATGACGACGTAGCCGAGCCCGTTGAGCAGGGCGACGATCGGCACGAGCGTGGGCTCGGCGGTCGGGGCGAAGCGGCGCATCGCCAGGTAGGCGACGCCCATGAGTCCGAAGATGACGACGAGGAATGGCAGCAGGTTGACGGGCAGTGACGCTGTCTCGCCCAAGCTGGAGAGGGCGTAGGCGGCGGCGACGATGACGCCGGCGACGAGCAGCAGGCTCAGCCCGGTGCCGGTCTCGCTGCGCGGCCGCAGCGCGACGCTCACGTCTTGACGGTGGTGGTCGTCGGCACGAACAAGGTGGTGGAGGTGGTCGACGTCGTGGTGGTCGACGTCGTGGCCGTGGAGCGCAGCCGCCGGATGTACGCCTCGGCGTCCGCGCGCGAGCCGAACTTGAGCCCGTCACGCACGCGTTGTTCCGCGGCCCCGGGAAGATCTTTGAGCTTGACGTCGGTTCGATCGACGAGTTCCTGCTTGAAGGGGCCCGACTCCTCGCCGCGGAAGAGGGCTACGTGTCCGTTGTTCGCGCTCACGTACCACGGCCTACCCAGATAGATGACCGCACCCACCGCACCCGCGATGATGACGAGCACTGCGAGGCCGAACACCGTGATCCGCAGCGGGCGCAAACGGCGGCGGGGTTCGTCGTAACCCGCGGGGCGCTCCATCGGTGCGCCCGTGCCGCTCTCGGCCAGGTCGCGCAACTGCGAGTCGCGTTCGGCCGCGGTGATGAGGCCCCGCGGGCGTGCCGGCTCCTTGGCCAGTGCCGCCGACGCTCCCTCGGCCTTGCCGTCGTCGTCGGTGACGTCGATGACGATGACCGTGATGTTGTCCGCGCCGCCGTTGTTCTTGGCCACGCGGGTCAGCTCGCGCGCCGCTTCGCCCGGATCCTCGATGCGGCGCAGGATCGACGCGATTTCGGCGTCGGACACCTCGTTCGTCAGCCCGTCGGAGGCCAGCAGCAGGCGGTCGCCGCGGAAGGGGTCGATGTCGAAGCGGTCGGGGACGACGGTGGTGTCCATGCCGAGCACGCGGGTGAGCACGTGGCGGCGACGGTCGGTGGCGGCCTCTTCCTCCGTCAACTGGCCGGCGCGCATCAGTTCGTCGGCCACCGAGTGGTCCTCGGTGATCTGGCTGAGTTCCCCGTCGCGCAGCAGGTACGCGCGCGAGTCACCGACGTTGACCACGACGACGGTTTCGCCGTCACCCTCGGGTGTGGGCACGAGCGCGGCGGCGCAGATGGTCGTGCCCATGCCACGCGTCGCCGCGTCGGACGCGGCGCGCTCGAGGACTTTCGCGTTGGCGGCCCGCACGGCGTCGACGAGGCCCTCGGCGGTGGGGTTGGCGGCGAACGCCTCGCGCACCGTGTCGACGGCAACCTGGGACGCCACCTCGCCGGCCGCATGGCCGCCCATGCCGTCGGCCACGGCGAACACCGGGTCGCTGACGAGCAGCTGGTCCTCGTTGTTGGTCCGCACCCGCCCGACGTCGGTGACGGCGCCTGTCCGCAAGCTCGTCACCCGAGCACCTCGAGTTCGATCGGGCCGACGCGGACGCGATCGCCCTTCTTGAGACGCGCCGGCGCGCCCACTTTGCGGCCGTTGAGGTAGGTGCCGTTGGTCGAACCGAGGTCCTCGATATGCAGGCCGCGGTCGGAGCGGAACAGCCGGGCGTGGAGTTGGCTGACCATGGGATCGGTGAGTTGCACCTGGCACCCCTGGCCGCGGCCCACCGTCGCCTCGCTGCCCACCGTGAACTCCTTGTTGGCCAGCGCGCCGCCGCTGACGACGCGCAGCGACGCGCGGCTGCCCGTACGCGCCGGCGCCGCTGCGGGTGGCGCCGGAGGCGCGGCGGGAGTGGGAGCCGCCACGACCGCGGCGCGCGGCTTCGCGGCCAGCAGGAACAAGACGCGCACGAAGAACAACCAGATGAGCGACAGCAGCAGCAGCCGCAGAACGGTCAGGAGGCTGTCAGGCACTACGACATCTCAAAGCGAAGGGTGACCGCACCGACCTTGATCTCGTCGCCGTCCTCGAGCATGTGGTCGGTAATGCCCACGCCGTTGACCTTCGTGCCGTTGCTCGAGCCGAGGTCGCGGACGAACCACGCGTCGCCGTCGCGCACGATCTGTGCGTGGCGCCGGCTGACGGTGGCGTCGGTGAGCTTGAGGTCACTCTCGGGTGAGCGACCGATAACAACGGGATCTTCGCCGATCGCGATGCGCGTGCCGTCGCCGAGAACCAACGCGGCGGCGGGCATCCCGCCGGGCCCCTGGCGCACTTCGACGACGACGGTGTGCTCGCTCTTGGCGAAGTCGGGATCCTGAAACAGCTCGACCTCGACGGGACCGATGAAGCGGTACTGCCGGTCGCGGGCGTGCTCGCGCATGGCGTCTTCGAGTTCGAGCTTGAGCGCGTCCGCGAAGGACTCGAAGCGCTCTGCGTCGAACTCGCTCAGCGTGATCACCGCGTGGTTCGGTGCGACGGTGCCACGCGTCGACACGGTGCGGCCGGCTTCCATCTCGCGGACGACGCGACGCGCTAATTCGACGGGCTGAAGCCCGCCCCGAAAGGCCTTCGAGAACACCCCTTCGACGAGGCGCTCGAGCCGACGCTCAACTTGCTGTAGTCCCATGGGTTTTCGTCAACCTACTCCGCAGGTGTGCCCCGAAAGCCCCGGCCTCAACCTGGGATTACCCGGTGGGATTTGCCCGGAGGCGCTGACGAACGGCCCGCAACTGGTCCAGGTCGTAGTTCGGATAGTCGGTGTTGAGCTCGACGTGGTTGGCCCCGTGGTCCGCCGCCCAGTTGAGCGCCGCCATGGCGTCGCCGATGCGCTGCGCGTTGCGGGTTTGGTACGCGATCGGTGCGCCGAGGTCCTCGATGTAGCCGTACAGGGTGGGATACGGCTCGGGCAGCAAGGGCGACGACACCGAATCGTTCTCGAGCACGCAGCGCGCGCCGAGCTTCTTGCGGCAGTACTGCATCTGCTTGCGGGTGAAGTCGACGTCGGTCGTGTACGTGCCGTCGGGCGCCAGGCTGTCGTAGGGGTCGGCGGACAGCGCCGAGCGGGTGCGCTTCCAGACCCGGTGGGCGGCCGTCTGCTGGTGCAGGCACTGCGTGTCGGCCTTGACGGTGAAACCGGCGGCGAGCAGCGCGTCGCGCGTGCGCGTGTCGGCGCGGTCGGCGCGCAGGAACGGCTCGGCCGTCATGATCGTGCAGCGCGACATCACGGTCTCGGCGACCTCGGGCGCGCCGTCGTAGCGCGCCGCCAGCTTCTGCTGCAGGTCGGCGTAAGCGTCGCCGTAGTCCGCCGTCCAGAAGCGCCCCATCGTGAAGACGTGGGCGCCGCGGTACACGTTGACGGGATCGCCGCCGAGGTGCTTCGCCCAGTCGGGCGCCGACACGCCGCCGAGCACGCGCAGCTTCAGCTGCAATTGCGACGCGCCGGGCGTCGTGCGGACCGCCGCGAGGGCCTGGTCGATGGCGTTGTCGGCCGCCAGCGGCCCGAAGGCGTCGGGCTGGAGATCGGTCCAGTCGACTTTGACGACGAAGCCGTCGAGCTCGTCGAAGTAGGTGCTGGCGGGCATGCCTTTGCGGTCGAGCAGCCCGCGCAACATCGGTTTGACGCTGGTCGCGTCGGCCGGCACAGCAAAGCCCGCGAGGAGGAGCACAAGCGCGAGAAGTCCAGCGATGGTGAAGCGGCGCATGAACCCCAACGCTAGCGACGCGTCAGCCGGGGGTGTTGTACGTGAGCGGGGCGCGGTAGCCCGCGCCCGTGAACGGCTGGCCGACCTTGCGCGCCCAGCGCCACTGCAACGAAATGCGCACGCCGACGCCGAGTTGGTTGAGGTACGGCACCGAGTGTTCCCAGTTCTGCTGGCAGGCGCCGCCCATGACGATGAGGTCGCCGCTGCCGGGGTGCAGGTCGTGGGTGGCGCCGCGCACGCCGTCGAGGGCGGCGAGGGAGTTGCGTACGGCGCGGGGCCGCAGGTACCACGGGCGCTGGGCACCGAGCGTGAGCACCGCGATGATCGTGTCGTCGAGGTAGCGCATGTCGGTGTCGCGGTGGAACGCCTGGCCGTCGGCGCCGTTGCGGTACTGGATGATGCCGAAGCCGCCGAAGCTGGCCTTGTAGTCGCGCTGGATCGTCTTGGTGATCTCGGCCAGCGCCGGGTGCGGGAGCGGGCGCCCTTTGGACCACGACGATCCGAGGCGGCGCTCGTCGACCCACTTCTCGAAGCGGAAGATGCGCGACGGCTGCCACGCCACGCTCTCGAGCAGCGCGTCGAACAGCTCGTCGGCGCCGTCGAGCCAGTTGCGTGTGACGTCGACCCACGATGTGTCGTCGAGCTGCACCCGCTCGGTCTTGGCGCTGGGCGACACCGCGATCACGGACTCAGTGTGCCACCGGGGTGTGCGACGCTTGGCGGGTGACCATCAGCGGCACTTTCGCCGTCGACGCCAAGCGTTCGAGCATCGAGGTCCTCGCCACGTCGAGCGTGCACCCGATCCACATCCGCGGCCGCGAACCCGAGGGCGAGTTCAGCTTCCGCGACGGCGTCGG
>DASZWD010000072.1 GCA_035546775.1 Acidimicrobiales bacterium | reverse complement strand
GTGTTCGCCTGCATCGCCATCGGCGTGTGGCTGGCCTGGACAGCGTGGCCGCTGAAGGCACGCTCAACCGCAGCCGTGTCGTAACAACTCTTGGCGCAGTTATTGCCCTTGGGGAGCACAACTGCGCCAAGACTGGAGCGGGTGACCGGGGTCGAACCGGCAACCTCAACCTTGGAAGGGTCGCGCTCTAGCCAATTGAGCTACACCCGCGCGGCTGCCCAGGTTAGCGATTGGTCAGTCTCCGAACCGCAAAGCAAGCCGGTTCCAGCCGACGAACATCACGCGAGCGAACCCGCCCGTTCTGGCGGTCCGTCGTCGGTGGCAGTTCGCACACCTGACTTCGCACTTTTCGATTTCCGCCAGAATTGCCTTCATGCTCTTGTAGTGGAGTGCAGTGCTGATTGTGAACGACTTATCTCGCAGGTGATCGAAGTCGAGGACGATCGGGTCGGCTTCGCCACAATCAACGCACGGATGCGTTGCGAAGTAGTCGAGGAGCCACATGACCCTTTGGTCGAGGAGCTTCTTCGTCATGGCCGTGGCGTTCGCCAGGTAACGCCGTTTGTTGGCGGCGTAGTGCGCCTTCTTGTACTCGGCGCGGCAAGGACGGCAGTACGAATCTCGCTTGCCTTCCGCCTTGCGACTCCACATGAAGTCGTTGAGCGCCTTCTCCATTCCACACATCGAACAGCGCTTCACTGCTCTGTCCCGAGGACGAGGCGACGGAATCCGCCACGAGCAGCTGTACGTCGTCGGTGGCAATTCGCGCAGCGCACTTCACATTTATCGAGTTCGGTTAGAACCTCGTCCCACGTTCGCCATAGGAACTCTCCGCCGATGTTGAAACGCTTGTCGCGCAGATGGTCGAACTCCAGCACGAGCGGATCGGTCTCGCCGCAGTCGACGCACGGGTGCGTCTCGAGATACCGGACGAGAAAGTCGAGCCGGTCCGCGCGCTTGCGTCGTTTGTAGCGCCTAATTCGTGCGGCGTACGACGTTTTGTTCGAGGCGTAGTGCGCCCGGCTCTTCATCCGCACGCACGCCTTGCAATGGCTTTTGCGCCAGCCTTTCTCCTTGTCCTTCCAGGAGAATTCGGTGAGGGGTTTCTCTTCGCCGCAGCGCGAGCAGCGTTTCATTCGTTCGTTGTACGCCAGGGGTGTAACAAGGCGCCCGATGACAGCAGTAGGCCTCTCGCAGTGAGTTCGTTTTTCGATTACGGCAACCCGACCGAGTCTCACCACTCGGGCTTCGTGTTGTTTGCCGGTCGGGACCCCAAGGACTGGGAAACACTGATCGCCGCCATGGAGCGGCGGCGCTTCCGCCAGGGCGACACGATCCTCGAGGCGGGGGAGAGCGATCGCTCGCTGTACGTCTTGAGCGACGGGACCGTCGAGGTACTCGTCGCCGGGCGTCGCGGTACCAAGCGCACCGGGATCATGGAGACCGGCGCCGTGTTCGGCGAAGTGGCGTTCTTCGATGGCCGACCGCGGTCGGCGACGGTTCGGGCCCTCTCCGACGGCGAGTTGCTCCGCTTGGGCTACGACGAATGGGAGTTGTTGACGGCGCGCCATCCCGAACTCGGCCGCGCCCTGCTGCTCGACCTGGGCTCGCTGATGGCGAGCCGTCTGCGCGCTATCGAACAGCGGCTGTGAACACCGCCGTGGCGTTTCCGAACTACCTGCAAATGCGCCGGCGCGTGCCCGAGCGCGTGTGGGTCGTCGGTCGCATCATCAGTGTGAGTTCGTTTCTGGTGCTGTGCGCGCTGCTGTTCGTCAAGCCGCACCTCGGCCTCACGATCTTCTGGCGGTTCACGGTGCCGGTGCTGCCGGCGGTCTGGCTGATCGTGCCGGGCTTGTGGCGCAACCTCTGCCCGCTGGCGGCGGCGAATCAGGTGCCGCGCGGTCTTGGCATCACTCGCGGCAAGGCGCTGCCCGACGCCATGCTGCGCACCACCTACGCCATCGGTCTCGTGGCGTTCGTCGTGTTGATCTCGCTGCGGCGCGTCGTGTTCGACACCAACGGGCCGGCCACGGCATTGCTCCTGCTCGCCGTCATCGCGCTGGCGTTCACCGGTGGCCTCGCCTTCAAGGGCAAGGCCGGCTGGTGCAGCAGCGTGTGTCCGCTGCTGCCGGTGCAGCGGCTGTACGGCGAGACGCCGTTCGTGTTGAGCGCCAACCGCTACTGCAAACCGTGCGTCGGCTGCGCCAAGAACTGTTACGACTTCAACCCGAAGGTCGCCAAACTCGCCGACCTCGACGACGACGACAAGCGCTACCGCGGCTACCGCGCCGTCTTCGCCGGTGGGTTCCCGGGTTTCATCGTGGCGTTCTTCTCGCTTCACGACGGCGCCGCCGTCCAGCACATCTACACCCGCTACGGGGTGTTCATCGCGGTAAGCCTCGCGGTGTTCGTGCTCCTCGACACGTTCGGCCCGCTCGGCTCGCACCGCACGACGGCACTGTTCGCCGCGCTCGCCATCAACCTCTTCTACTGGCACGTCCTGCCGATCGTCGTCGGTGGCGCGCCATTCGCGCTCGTGTGGACCGGTCGCGCGGCCGTCGGCGCGGCGAGTGTCGTGTGGCTTTCCCGCACCTTCGCCAAGGAGAAGGAGTACCTGCGCGAGGTCGCGCCGGCGCACGCCGTCATTCCCGTCGAAGCGGTCACGGCGAGGCGGCGCGAGGCGGCGGGCGAACCCGTCGTCGACATCGAACCGGAAGGGGTGACGGTCGCGGCACCCGTGGGCACCTCGTTGCTCGAACTGGTCGAGCGCGCCGGCTTGTCGATCGAGGCCGGCTGCCGCATGGGCGTGTGTGGATCCGATCCCGTCGCCGTGCTCGACGGTGGCGACAGCCTCTCGCCGCTGCGGACCCAGGAGGCCGACACGATCGCCCGGTTGGGTCTCGGTGGGGCGACGCGCATGGCGTGCATGGCCCGGGTCAACGGCGACTGCCGCGTCTCGCTCGACGCGCAGAGCGCCGACGCCGGCCCAGTGCCGGAAGTACCTGCGGGCTTCGAGCTCGACGACACGGTCCGCTCCGTCGTCGTCATCGGCAACGGCATCGGCGGGTCGTCGGCCGTGGACCACCTGCGGCGGCTCAACCCCGACTGCGAACTGCACGTGGTCGCCGCCGAACCGCGCCGGCTGTACAACCGCATGGCGATCACGCGGCTCGTCTACGGCCGCTCGGCCATGCACGGCCTGTTCCTGCTGCCCGAGGACTGGTACGACAAGCACAACGTCACCTGCTGGCTCAACACCCGGGCGCGCCGGCTCGACCGCGAGGCACGAGTCGTCCAGCTGGCGACGGGCGAGCAGCTGCACTACGACCGCCTGATCCTGGCCACGGGCGCCAGTGCGGCACGACCACGCATACCGGGCATCGATCTCGCCGGCTGCTTCGTGTTGCGCGACGCCGACGACGCCATCGCGGTTCGGGCCTACGCGCAGCACGACAAGGTGCACCGTGTCGTGGTCGCCGGCGGCGGGCTGCTCGGCATCGAATCGGCGTACGCCGTGCACAAGATGGGGCTCGCGGTGACGCTGCTCAACCGCGGCCCGTACCTCCTCGGGCGTGAACTCGACGCCGCCGCGGCCACGTTGCTGCGCACGTATCTCGAGAACCTGGGCATCGACGTGCTCGCCGACGCCGAACTAGCGAGCGTCACGGGCGAGCGCGACGTCGAAGGTGTCGGACTGCTCGACGGTCGCGCCGTGGCCGCCGACATGCTCCTGGTCTGCACCGGCAACGCGCCGTCAACCGCGCTGGCGCAGGAAGCGGGATTGACCGTTGACCGGGGCGTCGTCGTCGACGAGTTCCTGCGCACCGACGACCCCAACATCTTCGCCGTGGGCGATGCCGCGCAGCCGACGAGCGGCATGCGCGGCCTGTGGCCCGACGCGGCGCACCAAGGCGAGGTGGCGGCGCGCAACGCGCTGGGTGCGCGCGAGCCATACGCGGCGCGGCCCATCGCCACCATCCTCAAGGTCGAGGGATTCGACGTCATGTCGGCGGGCCGCATCAACGCCGTCGAGGGCGACGAGGAGATCGTCGTCGCCGACGACACCAACGGCTACCGCAAGCTCGTGCTGCACGACGGCCGCGTCGCCGGCGCAATCGTCGTCGGCTACCCGCTGCTGTCGGCCGGCGTGCAGGACGCTGTGCGCGACGGCCGCGACGTCACCGACGCCCGCGCCCAGCTGGCGCAGGGCGACTGGTCGACGTTCGACTGACCCGGCCACCTGTCCGGCTGTTTCGTTTGGTCGGGACGGCGAGATTTGAACTCGCGACCCCCTGCTCCCAAAGCAGGTGCGCTACCGCGCTCCTACTTTGCCTTAGCGGCATCTCCGCTGGTCAACCGCTGTATTCGTTGACCGTGGAGACCGTTCCGTAGCCGCAGTTGTCCGGTGTGGTGGGCACGTAGTGGGCACGGACCACGTCGCCCGCGACGCGGTCGTAACCTTGTGGCCGATGCGCTACGACCGGATCACCATCGAGCCCGACAAGATGGGCGGCGTACCGTGCATCCGCGGGCTGCGCGTTCCCGTCGCGACCGTCGTCGGCATGGTCGCCGAAGGCATGACGACGGAAGAGATTCTCGAGGCATATCCGTATCTCGAGCGTGGCGACATTCGGCAAGCGCTTGAGTACGCGGCCGAAGCCGTGCGCGAGCGCGAGCTGCCTCTCCGTCAGGGCGCTTGAAGTTCCTCGTTGACGAGAGCGTCTCGCCGCTCCTCGCAGAACAACTCGGCGCCGCGGGCCACGAAGCTGCGCACGTCTACGACGTGGGCCTCACCAGTCGGTCGGATCAGCAGATCCTTGAGCGCGCGGTCTCCGACGGCTGCGTGCTCATCACCATCGACACCGACTTCGGCGCGTTGATCGCGCGCTCGGGCTCCTCGGTTCCGAGCGTCATCCTGCTCCGTGGCGAAGTCACCCGCCGGCCGCTCAACCAGGTCCAACTCATCTTGGCGAATCTCGACCAAGTCACCGACGACCTGACCGCAGGAGCGGTTGTTGTCATCGGCGACGGCCGCCTGCGCATTCGCCCGCTGCCAATCGCCTGACAGCGCCATATCCGGTATGCGTGGGTCTACCTCCGTTGGAATACGGGCACGGACCTTTAGCGAGCCTTGGCGTAGCTCGTCGCCGAATAGCGTCGATTGCGTGAGCGGCGCGGGGCGTAGATCGTGGGGAGGCCTCGCAATCGTTGGCGACCGGTTATGGCTCCGACCTGATCGGAAGCGCGGTCGCCTTCGTTTCGATCCAGACGGGCTCGTGGTCGTGTCTCGAACCGACGAGCGCCTTCACCGCTGGGAAGCCCTCAATGACGTGGCCGTACCATCCAGAGGCTGGACCATCCGCGGCTATCCAGGTTCGCGGACCAGCAGTGCCGCTGTCGTGGTTAGCGACTACGACCCGGCGCCGGGCGAGTCGCGGCAAGTCGGGTGGCCCGCATCGGAAGCGAAGATCCCGGCATCGTTAAGGACGCCGTTCCACTTCGCGTTCCGAGAAGCGCCCGCGCTCGCAAAGTATGTCGCCGCCACGGACCAAGCCCGGCCCGGTCTGACTGACCCGAGTCGCCTGGCCGCGTTGGTCGACGCGCTTAGGGCCTCGCCGATGTTCCACCGTTACCCACCGGGCGACCACTGGTCGGGCGACAAGATGAACGTTGATCTCGCCATTCACCGGGTGCTAGGCCGAAGCGATCCCCGTTACTTCGATGGCCGGCCGATTCACGGTGAGCACCATCCGCCTGATGACGAGCTGGTGCCGCTGATCCGGGCTCAAATTGCGCCGGGGGTCACGGAGCGTGTCAGCGATGCCCAAATCAGCGAACAGTTGGAACGCTTCAGAGACGTCCGGCCGTGGCCGTTCGACGTCCTGGTCGGCTAACCCGCGTCCTAACGCGACCGGCTCAGCGAGCAGACATGCCGATCCCGAGCGTGGCTCGCGCGACTATTTCGTCGTGAAGCGTCTTCACATTCACTGGGCGTGGGTTCCGGCCGCGACGCTCTGGACGGCGCTCAGCTGGCTCAGGTACGGACCGGTGGTGGCGCTTGCCACTGTCGCAGGTGGACTAGCGCTGGCGGGTTTCGCGGAATGGCGCGCTCGAAGGCGATAGTCCGAGCGCACAAATCGTTCTCGTGGCATATCTGTGGGCGCAGGCTGCGATACCCCCTACGCGCTATGTGCCGTTATGCGCACGTGCATGGGGATGCCAGACCGGCTCCGCGGAGCCGCCGTGACTGCGAGTTACGCCCCGAGGTCGATCCCGTCGTCGGCGGCGAGCCGCTCGCACGCGATCTTGATGGACAGCCCGGCGCGGTCGGCAGCGGCGCGGATCCAGGCGACGCAGGCGCAAAGTGCGTAGTACCAGAGGTCGTCGGTCTGCCACCAGATGACTTCATCGAGGAGGTCAAGTTCGACGCCGCCGCGAACTGCAGCAACCGCGAGCAACGCGTAACGCAGCTTGCGGTCGTCGCGGCCGAAGAATTCGCACTCCGGGAGAAATCGTTCACGAACTCCTTCGTAGGCGAGCGGCTCGTCGCGGGACGCGCCCGCGAGGTCGATTGCGTCGGCGCCGAGGTTGAGCAGAACCTCGCCGGGGAAAGTGTTGTTCTTCGGGTGTAGCGGAGCGAGCTGCGTCGCGAGACCGGGAACATCGTCGCCGCGGGCCAGGCCCTCGAGCACGACTCGTTTGGCTTCGGCGGCGTCTTGTTCGGTTGGTGGCCGACAGGTCTTGGCCATGCCGATGACCATAGAGCGCGGCCGGCGCGTCGCGACTTTCCGTCGCGCGTCGTACGTGGATGAAGTGTCAACCGCACCCACAGGAGGTCACCGTGTCCTGACGCCGCCGGACCAAGTCCGCTTCAGCGACCAAGTCTTCGACCGGACGGACGACCTCGCCCAAATCGCGTTCGGCGCCTGCACTCAGCGCGGTGATCGATCTCTCAGCGGAACGGCACAGAGTTGCCGTTATCGCACGAGATAACGGCGGCGGATTGCTGCGGCCAGAGCTCTCGCCGACGCGGCCGACCTGCGTTATGCCGAAGTGGTCCGCCAGCGCAGCGGCTCACCTTCCCGCCCGATCTTGCGGGAACGCTGCTTCGACGAGCGAACCAAGGGCGCGCTCGGCGGTGGTGTGATTGCGGCTGGCGAGGGACCGGAAGATCGCCCAGGTTTCCTTCGTGATCGTGATGCGGGCGAAGACCCGGGTCTCGGACTCGCCGGGGTGCGTGCGGCGTGGGCGGGGGCGACGGACCTCAGCAGCAACTAGGTCCCCGACGATGACACCGACGGTGGTCCGGCGTGCCACGGCTACGGCCTTGGCCCGGCCCCAGGCCCCGCGGTCCACGACAACATGCGTCGCCTGCTCCGCCGATCGGTAGCTGTCGCGACGCTGCCAGTACGTGCCCTGGGCGCGCGCGATCCGGTCTCGTTCGCGCGCCTCGATCTGTTGGCGGAGCTGGTCGGCGGCGTAGGCCGAGCGCCACTCGTCGTCCAGGACGCGGAGCACGTCACGGACCAGTCGCACTCGATCGCGACGGAAGAGCAGCCGCTCGCTTGCTCGCTCTGCCCAGTCGAGGACCGTCTGCGGGTCGACTTCGTGGAGTGGCGGGCCGTCGGGCACGAGCAGGGCGTCGTCGAGCGCCGCCATCAGCTCAGCAGCGGTTGGCTGCGCCGGCACGTTTGACGCGCGCGACTCGTTTCCGCCATTGCCGCTACGCGGTAATGGCAAGTCTGTGTCGTTCTTCAAGTCGTTGCTGTGTTGTTGACGCGGGTAGAGCGGTTCGGTCATCGATGGCACCTCGCGGGTTCGGGAATGGCTGCACTACATCCACGTACGATCGGTGACCGAAAAGCGCGAAGGCGCGCGATAATTCGTGCAGCTCGGAACCGGCATCGGTTCTCCTAGATCGACCGATCACGTCGGGAGAGCCGTGTGAAGACCACCGAAAGGGCCGCGCGCTTGCTCGTGCTCGCTCGTCAATCCGAGGAGCATGCGATCGAGTGCAGGCGCCAAGCGATCTCGTACGTCCTCGAGGCCCACGACTGCGGCGCGAGCTGGGCTGACATCGGCGCGGCCTTTGGCATCACTCGACAAGCAGCGCACGAGCGCTTCCACGGCGTCAAGCGCCGTACCAGGGATGCTGTGTCACACAGCGCGGCCGACGCCTTGACGCGCAAGGTTGACAACGGGTGATGCTGCCCCGCGACCAGCCCGCTGTGTGACACAGCACGCGGTACGCGTCGCGCTTCGCGGTGCCGGATCGTACGTGGATGTGATTACAGGCCAACCACGAAGGAGCGCCGTGACCATCGCCCATCCAAGACGCCAGCTCCCCGAGCTGCTCGACATCCCCGCCGTCGCCAAGCACCTCGGCGTCAACGTCCGCCACGTCCGCCGCCTCATCGCCGAGCGCCGCATCCCCTTCATCAAGTGGGGTCACCTGATCCGCTTCGACTCCGACGAGATCGCGGCGTGGCTCGACCACAACCGGAGCGCCGCTGACGCGAGGCGATGACGTCACACCGCGGGCGTATTCTGCGATTGCCCGACGGGCCTCGCCGTTCACTCGGCCTCGATGACTCCACGTATCAGGAGGCTCGACCGTGACGGCACGGCGTCGCTTCGGCTCAGTTCGTCGACTTCAATCCGGGCGCTGGCAGGCGCGCTACTGGGACTCCGCCGGCGACCGCATCGGCGCGCCCAACACCTTCGCCACCAGAGGCGACGCGCAACGCTGGCTGTCGGCCGCCGAGACCGACATGGCGCGCGGCGACTGGCACGACCCGCGGCTCGGCGAGGTGGCGTTCCACGAGTGGGCCGACCGCTGGCTGGCCACGAAGGCGCCGCGCCTTGCGCCCGCGACCGAGGATCTGTACCGCTATCTATTGCG
This sequence comes from Acidimicrobiales bacterium, assembly GCA_035546775.1. NCBI lineage: Bacteria > Bacillati > Actinomycetota > Acidimicrobiia > Acidimicrobiales > Acidimicrobiales bacterium. The sequence goes on along the minus strand of DASZWD010000072.1, from coordinate 232,102 downwards.
GCGTCACGTTGTCCCGCGCTTCGGCAAGACCGACGTCGGCCGGATCACGCCAGCCGCCGTCCAGGCCTGGCTAGCCGACCTCCACGCGACTGATCTGAGCCCAAACACCGTCGCCAAGGCGTACCGCGTCCTCAGTGGCGTGATGGAGGGTGCCGTCGACGCCGGCCTGATCGCCCGCTCGCCCTGCACCTTCAAGGGCGCCGGCACTGAGCGTCACGCCGAGATGTCCGTGGCGACACCTGACGAGGTTGCGGCACTCGCGGCCGCGGTCGGGCCGCGCTGGGAAGCCCTCGTGCTCACCGCCGCCTACAGCGGACTGCGGTGGGGCGAACTCGCCGGGCTACGGCGGTGCGATGTCGACCTCGAGACCAACACCCTGACGGTGAGGCGCAAGCTCGGCGAGGTCAACGGCACGCTCTCGTTCAGTCCGCCGAAGACCGCGGCCGGCAAGCGCACCATCGGCATCCCGTCGTTCGTCGCCGACTCGCTCGCTGCGCACATCGACAACTACGCGCTGCGCGGGCCGGACGGCCTCGTGTTCCCGAGCACCGACGGCGAGCCTTTGCGCCGCAGCAACTTCCGCCGCCGCGTATGGGAGCCGGCAACGAAGGCCGTCGGCGTGAGCGGCTTGCGCTTCCACGACCTGCGCCACACCGCGGCGACACTCGCCGCCGCGAGCGGAACGAGCCTGAAGGCGTTGATGGCGCGCATCGGTCACGCGTCGGCGGACGCGGCGCTGCGCTACCAGCACGTCATCGACGGCCAGGACGCCGACATCGTCCGCTACCTCGAACGCTTCGGCGACGTGGAGCCTTCTACCGGAGTTGAGCGCTGATGCCGAAGCAGCGCCAGCGCCGCGGCGAATCGGTCCCCGACGACGCGGCATTCGTCATCCGAGGCGACCTGCTCGATCCGGATTCGCTCTCCTTCGGCGCGCTCAGGAACTACGAGGTCTACGGGTTCTACGGCGTGTCCGTGTTCGCCGAGGTCGGCGGCCTCACGTGGGCTGAGATCGTGTCGATCACCCGACTCCGAGAGTCCGAGTGGCTCGTCCTGTTCACCGCCCGATCGTTGCTCGACAACGGCCTGGCGCTATGGGACACAGGGCAGGCGCCGCATTACGACATCGTCCACGACGACCTCGATCAACTCGTCAGTCGTATCCTTGGATGTGCACACCGTGTCGTGAAGAACCCACTGAGCGTCGAAGGAGGCTCCGAGTGACACCACCGATTTCTCTCATCGCCGACCTCAACATGGAGGACGACGACGGCCACTGCTGGACGCTCCTCCGCGATGCGGTCGACCCCTCACAGGTGACGGTCGGGGCTGTATTGATCGCGGGGATGCCTCGTTTCTGGTCGGTCGTGCGGATCACGGCCGTAGACGACGACGGACAGGTCCACTTCGTGCAGCTCGACAGGAACGACCCGGCAGCCGTCGAGTTACTCGCGACCGTCGCCTGAGTAGACCTCAGCATCGTGCTCTGGTGGGTGAAGCGACGTGCTGTGCGTGTTCAGCGTGCGGACTTCAGCAGGAAGCTCAACCCTGGCGCACGGGTCCGAATCGTCGCGAGCGACGGGTATTCGCGGTTGCTTCGAATGAACGGTCGAACAGCGACGCTGATTAGGCGACGCGACTTCGGCCCTCTGCGATACGGATGGCTCGTGGAACTTGACGAGCCGCTCGGTGATTGGCGACGCACGACAGTCGCCGATCGCGCGATCGAGGCCTTGGATTAGCCAAGGCGATCTGCTCGCCGGGGCGGGAGCTACGTGCGTCGAGGCTGCGGCGACGAATGAACCGCTGATGACCTCGACTGCCCACGAGGACGCGTCTGACACCGATCCTGGTGGGCACGTAGTGGGCACGGCCGAGAATCGCACCGCGATCGATGAGCCCGGACAGCCTCACTACCAGCACCAATATGGTCGGGACGGCGAGATTTGAACTCGCGACCCCCTGCTCCCAAAGCAGGTGCGCTACCGAGCTGCGCCACGTCCCGTCGAAAGCTGCAGCGTACTGTCACGGCGTGACCGATCTCGTCGCCGAAATCGTGGCGCTCGTTCGCGAGCGTGACGCGCACGTGGTCGGCATCACCGGCGGCATCGCGGTGGGCAAGTCGACGGTGGCCGCGGCGGTGGCGGCCGCACTCGGATGGCCGACAGTGTCGACCGACGGATTCATCCGGCCCGATGCGGGCGACCGCAAGGGCTACGCCGACTCGTACGACGCGCCGGCGATCGCCGGCTTCCTCGACGCCGTGACCAACGACGGCCACGCGATCGCGCCGCGGTACTCCCACTTGCACTACGACGTCGTGGGCCGCGACGACATCACGGGACACGAAGTCGTCCTCGACGGCTTGCACCTCGGCCACGCCAGCATCGGCGTGCGCGACCGCATCGACGTACTCGTGCACCTGGACGCGCCGACCGACGTTTTGCGCGGGTGGTACCTGACGCGATTCCAAGAACTCCGCACCCGGGCCAAAGACGACCCGACGGCGTTCCTGTATCCCTACCGGGATATGGAGCCCGACGTGCTCGACGCGATGGCGCTGCAGGTGTGGCGCGATCTCAACGCGCTGGTGGTCGACGACGAAGTCCGCCCGGCCGAAGCGGCTGCGGACCTGATCGTGCGTTTCGACGCCGACCACAACGTGGCCGAGATCACCCGCCGCTGACGAGCAGTTCGGCGCCGGCGGGTACCTCCGTCGACTCCGCCGAATCGATCCAGCCGTAGGGGAGCGACACCGGCCGCGGCCCTTGGGTATGGCCGCGCTTGGCGCGCGCCGCGTCGGGGTGGGGCAACAGGGATCCGTCGAGGGCGTCGAGCATGGCGTCGAGTTCGGCGAGCGACGACGCCAGCGCCATCGACCGCCGCACCTCACCACCGACCGGATAGCCCGTGAGGTACCAAGCGACGTGCTTGCGGAAGTCGCGCACGGCCGACGCCTCGTCGGCGAAGTCCTCGGCGAGCAACCGGGCGTGGGTGCGCATCGTGTCGGCGACGATCGCTAGCGCCGGCGCGGCCGGCACCGGCTCACCGCGCAGCGCGAGGTCGAGATCGCGGAACAGCCAGGGCCGTCCGAGGCAGCCGCGACCCACGACGACGCCCGCGCACCCCGTTACCTCCATCATGCGGCGGGCGTCGTGCGCCTCCCAGATGTCGCCGTTGCCGAGTACCGGCACGCCGGTGGTGTCGAGCAGCGCGACGAGATCGGCGATGCGGCGCCAATCGGCTACGCCGGAGTACAGCTGCTCGGCGGTGCGGGCGTGCAAAGCAACCGCGGCGACGCCGGCGTCGGCCGCGGCGCGGGCCGCCCGCAGGTAGGTGATGTGTTCGTCGGAGACCCCGACGCGCATCTTCACGGTGACGGGGACGTCGCCCGCCGCGCCTACCGCGGCGGTGACGATGGCGGTGAACAAGTTGTGATGCAGCGGCAGGGCGGCACCGCCGCCGAGCTTGGTCACTTTCGGGACGGGGCAGCCGAAGTTCAAGTCGACGTGGTCGACGCCCACGTCGTCGACCAGGATCGCCACGGCGCGCCCCATCACGTCGGGGTCGACGCCGTAGAGCTGGACGGAATGAACGGGCTCACCCTCGGCGCGGGCCACCATGCGCGCCGTCTTGCGGTTGCCCTCGACCAGCGCGCGCGCCGTGACCATCTCGCTCACGTACAACCCGCCGCCGTAGCACCGGCACAGGCGCCGGAACGCGGTGTTGGTCACACCCGCCATCGGCGCGAGCACCACCGGCGGATCGACGACGAGGGGCCCGATGCTCAGTCCCACAGGTCCACCACTGAGATCCCCACGACCGCCAAGAGTTGACGGAATAGCGGTAGCGAGATGCCGATTACCGCGCCAGGGTCGCCTTCGACACCCTCGACGAAGGGCGCGGAGCGTCCGTCGAGCGTGAACGCGCCGGCCACGGCCAGCGGTTCGCCCGACGCCACGTAGGCGGCGATCTCGTCGTCGCTCGGCGTGCCGAAGCGCACGAGCGTCGCCGCCACGTCGGCGGCGCGCCGGCCCGTCCGTACGTCGATCACGCAGTGGCCGGTTGTGAGCACGCCGTGATTGCCACGCATCATCTTCCACCGCAGTACTGCTTCCTCGGCGCTGGCCGGCTTGCCGAGCGACGCGCCGTCGAACGCCAGTATCGAGTCGCAGCCGACGACGATGGCGTCGGCCGCCTCCACCCGCGCCGCGACCGCCTCGGCCTTGCGTTCCGCGAGCGCGCGAGCCTGTTCAGAAGTGGACAAATGGTCTAGGTCGTCCTCATCCACCCCGCTGACGATCACTTCCGGCGCGAAACCCGCCATGGTCAGCTGGCGTAACCGGGCGGGCGACGCCGACGCGAGGACGAGGCGACGCCTGGGCATCCCCAATCGTCGCGCATGGCCGTTGGTCCCAAGTTGCGCCGCCGGTGGTCAAAACATTTGAGACGCGGCCGAAAGGTGAAGATATGGCCGAAGACGCGTTCGCGCGACCGCTTCTCGGCGGACGATATCGCTGCGACCGGTTGCTCAAAGCGGGCGCCGGCGTTGAGACGTTCGCGGGCGTTGATATCGAGTCGCGTTCAGCGATCATCGTCAAGCGCGTCGCCAGCGACGGTCGGATGGATCGTGCGTGGGTTCGCCTGGCGCACGAAGCCGAAGTACTGCGGCGCCTCGAGAGCCGCTCGTTCCGTGCGCCGGTCACGACCGGGCGCGAAGACGGCAGCTTCTACATGGTGCGGCCCGCCGTCGAAGGCATCAACCTTTCCGAACGACTCAGCCGCGGCCGCTTGACCATCGAGTCGTCGCTGCGCGTCGGCATGCATCTGCTCGAAGCGCTCCAGCAGGCGCACGATCACAACATCCTGCACCGGGACGTGAAGCCGGCCAACGTGATCGTCGACGAGGCCGAGCCCGTCGATCGCGTCGTGCTCATCGACTTCGGCTTCGCCCGCAGCCCGACGCTCGACCTCGACGTGCGCGACGACCGCGTCGGCACGGCGCGCTACCTCGCGCCTGAGGCGGCGGGGCTGCTCGAGCGCGAGGTCGACGAGCGCTCGGACCTGTACTCCTTCGGCGTCGTCCTCTTCGAGTGCGTGGCGGGGCGCGCGCCGTTCGAAGCCGAAGATGTGGGCCAGCTGTTGCGTCAGCACCTCAATGCCGCGCCGCCGTCGCTGCGTGAGTTGCGCGCTGACGTGCCGCGCGCGCTCGACGCCGTCGTGCAGCGACTGCTGCGCAAAGACCCGGCGGAGCGCTATCAGTCGGCGGGCGCGGTGCTCGAGGATCTGCGCGAGATCCACGACGCCATCCTGCGCGGCAACCCCGATCCCGTCATCGTCGTCGGTGCGCACGACAACCGTCCGGTCCTCACCGAGCCCGCGTTCGTCGGGCGCACCGCCGAACTGGCGCTGCTGGCCCATACCGTCGACGTTGCGGCGGCGGGCGAGGGCGGGCTCGTGCTGCTCGAAGCCGAATCGGGCGGCGGCAAGTCCCGGCTGCTCGAGGAGTTGGCACTGCGGGTCGGCAATGCGGCATGGGTGTTGCGCGGCCAGGGCGTCGACCAGGGCGCGCAGCGGCCCTTCCAGGTGCTCGAGGGTCTCGTGCAGGCGGTGAACGCCGCGGCCGTCGACGACCCCGACGTCGCCGTCGCCCTGCGCGAGCGCGTGGGCGACCGCGCCGACGCGGTGGTCGCTGCCCTGCCAGACCTCGCGGCAACCTTCGACATCGACGCGGTGGTGAACCTGGGCCCCGAGGCCTACGGCGAGACGCGCAGCATCGCCGCCATCAACGTGTTGTTGCAGGCGCTCGGCCAGACCGGTCGCCCGGCGGTCGTGCTACTCGACGACTGCCAGTGGGCCGACGCCTCCACCCTCAAGCTGCTCGCCGAGTGGCCCACGGAATCGCCGTGCCGCACGATCGTCATCGCGGCCTTCCGTACCGAGGAGGTCCCCGTCAGCCATCCGCTGCGGCGCGGGCACCCGATCGCCCACGTCAAGCTGCAGGCCTTCGGGGTCGCCGACGTCGAGAGCCTCGCCGAGTCGATGGCGGGCTCGCTGCCTGCTGCCGCCATCGACACCGTCGCCGCGCTGTCCGAAGGCAGTCCGTTCATGGCCGCCGCCGTCCTGCGCGGCCTGGTCGAGACCGGCGCGCTGGTGCACGAAGCGCGCGGGTGGCGCGTCGACGAAGTGCGTCTCGCCGATGCCCAGACGTCACGGCGCGCCGCGCTGTTCCTGCTGCGCCGCCTCGAGTTGCTGGCCCCCACGACCCTCGAACTGCTCACCGTGGGCGCCATCCTCGGCAAGGAGTTCGACGCCAATCTTGCGGCCGAGTTGTGCCGGCAGGACTCGGTGACCGTCGCGTCGGCGCTGAGCGAAGCCGCGCAACGCCGGATCGTGTGGCCCGAGGAGACCACGGGCCACGCCCGCTTCCTCCACGACAAACTGCGTGAGGCGCTGCTCAGCCGCATCAGCACCGACGAACGCGCCAGCCTGCACCTGCGGGCCGCGCAGCGCATCGAGAGCCTCGACGCCGACCGCACGTTCGAACTGGCGTACCACTTTGACGCGGCGCGCCGCGACGACCTGGCGCTGCCGTACGCCCTGCGCGCCGCCGAGACGGCGCGCGCACAGCACTCGCTCGACGTGGCGCTGCGCAACTACCGCATCGCCGAAGCCGCGCTGCGTACGAGCGGCGGTTCCGACGCCGACCGCGCCGGCGTGGCCGAGTCTCTTGGCGACGTCCTCACGTTGCAGGGCGCGTACGACGAGGCGGCCGCAAAGCTGTCCGCGGCGCTCGAACACGCGTCGACCGACGGTCGCCGCGCCGCCCTGATGGGCAAGCTGGGCGAGGTCGCGTTCAAGAAGGGCGACCAGCGTTCGGCGCGAGCCCACATCGAAGCGGCCGTCAACGAGTTGGGGGGACGCCTGCCGAAGAATTCAGTGGCGCTGCTGTGCGCGCTGGTGTTCGAAGTGGTCGTGCAGGCCGGGCACTCGATCGCGCCGCGGTTGTTCCTGAACCGTCGCTCGCTCGAGGGCTCCGAACGTACCTTCCTCCTCATCCGGCTCTACAGCCGGCTCGCCTACGTGTACTGGTTCAGCGCCGGCAAGGTGGCGTGCGCGTGGGCGCACTTGCGCGAGATGAACATGGCGGAGCGTTATCCACCGACCCTGGAGTTGGCGCAGGCCTACTCCGAACACGCGCCGGTGATGACGATGGCGCCGTGGTTGAAGCGCGGCATTCAGTACGTCGAGCGCTCGCTGAAGATCCGCACCGACCTCGGCGACCTATGGGGCCAGGGCCAGTCGCTCAACTTCTACGGTGTGTCGCTGTACGCCGCGTCGCGCTACCGCGAAGCGATCGAGAAGCTCGAAGAGGCGTACCGGTTGCTGGATCAAACGGGCGACCGCTGGGAAGCCAACGTCGCGCTGTGGAACAAGGCGTTCGCTCACTACCGCCTCGGAGAGCTCAACGACGCCGTGCGCATCGGACGCCGGCTGCACGAGACCGCCACTGCGATGGGCGACATGACCGCCGCGGGTGCCGCGCTGAGTGCGTGGTCGCGTGCGTCGGCGGGCCAAGTGCCAGCGGAGCTGATCCGCACGCAGCTCGACTACGGCCTCGAAGACGCCCAGACCGACGCCGACGTCAACCTGGCCGACGCGGTGCGGCTGCTGGGTGAGCACGACTACGCCGGCGCCGTCGAGGTGCTGCGCAAGGCGGCGGCCATCGTGCGCGACGCCGGCCTGCGCCAGGAGTACATCGCTCCGGTGCAGCCGTGGCTCGCCACTGCCCTGCGTGAACTGGCCGAGTCGAAGCCGCCGTGGGATCTGAGCGAACGCCGCGCCGCGCTTATCGAGGGCAAGCGCGCCGTGCGTGCTGCGCGGCGGATCGCGTTCTTCTACCGCAACAACTGGCCGCACGCGCTGCGGGAGGCGGCGCTCTACGCCGCCATCGGCGGCCGCTCGCGCACGGCGCAGCGGCTCATGGCCAAGAGCCTCGACGCGGCCGAAGCGCAAGACGCTATGTACGAGCGCCTGCTGACGCTGCGGGCGTGGGCGTCGCTGGGCGTCGACGTGCGCGGCACGCCGGCCGCCGTGCTGCGGGAGTCGGCCGAAGCCGAACTCGCGCTGCTGGTGCCCGAGGTGGCGAAGCTCGAAACCGAAGAAGTCGAAGGGACGTTGCAGTCGCTGTCGTTGCTGGACCGCTTCGCCACGCTGCTGGCGGCAGGGCGCGAGATCGCGGCAGCGACCACCGCCGAGGGCGTGGTCACCGCGGTCAAGCACGCGTCGGTGGCGCTGTTGCGCGGCGATCAATGCGAGATGTTCCCGGTGCCCGACGACGCGACCACGCTGCAAAACGTCAGCCGCACGATCGTGCGTCGCGCCGTCGAAGAGCGTTCTGTTGTCGCGCTGTCCGCGCTCGACGGCGACGTCCTCGACAGCTCCGAGAGCATCGAACTCTCGGGGGTGCGCTCGGCGCTGTGTGCGCCCGTGATGCGCGATGGCGACGTGGTCGCGCTGGTCTACGTCAGCCACAACGGATTCGAGGACCTTTTCGGTGCCGACGAGATCCGCATCGCCGAGTTCATCGCCACCCTCGCTGGTGCCGCGATGGAACACGTCGCCAACACCGAAGCCGAACTGCGCCAGATGCTCGACGACCTGACGGTGACGTCGTCGCTGCTCGAGGCCGCGCTCGACGCCACCATCGACGGCATCCTCGTCGTCGATCTCGACGGGCGCATGACGAGTTACAACCGTCGCTTCGCCGAGATGTGGGGGATTCCGGCGTCGGTGCTCGAACGGCGCGACGACAACGAGGCGACGCGTTACGTCCTCGACCGCCTCGTCGACCCCGACGACTTCATCCGGAAAGTCAACGAGCTGTACGCCGCCCCGGGCGCCGAGAGTTACGACACGATCGAATTCAAGGACGGCCGGGTGTTCGAGCGCGGCTCGAAGCCCCAACGCATCGGCGACCAGATCGTCGGGCGCGTGTGGAGCTTCCGTGACGTAACCGAACGCGTGCGCACCGAGCAGGCGCTCGCCGTCGCCCGCGACAAGGCGATGGAAGCGAGCCGCCTCAAGTCCGAATTCGTCGCCACCACCAGCCACGAGATCCGCACGCCGATGAACGGCGTCATCGGCCTCACCGGGCTGTTGCTCGAGACCGATCTCACCGATTTGCAGCGCGAGTACGCCGAGGCGGTGCGCATGTCTGCCGAGGCGTTGCTCGGCGTCATCAACGACATTCTCGACTTCTCCAAGATCGAAGCGGGCAAGCTAGAGCTCGAGAGCATCGACTTCGACCTGCCTGCCGCCCTCGAGGACGTCGCCAGCCTCGTGGCGCGCGGCGCGGCGGCGAAGCATCTCGAACTCACGTGGGGCTGTGAGCCCGGCGTGCCCACGAGTATCCGCGGCGACGTCGGCCGCCTCCGCCAGATCCTGCTCAACCTGCTCGCCAACGCGGTCAAGTTCACGGAACACGGCGGCGTGCGGGTGCGCGTCGCCAAGACGGGCGTACTCGACGACGGCCGCACCCAACTGCGCTTCGAAGTGATCGACACGGGCGTCGGGTTGCGCCCTGAGGACAGCGAGCGCCTGTTCGAGCCGTTCTCCCAGGCGGACGCGTCGACGACGCGCCGCTTCGGTGGCACCGGGCTCGGCCTCGCCATCTGCTCGCGCCTCTCCGAAGCGATGGGCGGCACGATCGGCGTCGAGAGCGAGTTCGGGGTCGGCTCGACCTTCTGGGTCGAGATTCCCTTTAGCGTCGTCAGCGTCGCCGCCGCGCCGGCTGAGACCGAGGCGCCGACCACACCGGTGAGCCTGCGCCCGGCGACCCCACCGCGGCGTGGCGGCCGGATCCTCGTGGCCGAGGACAATGCCATCAACCAGCTGGTCGCCAAGGAGATGATCCGTCGGCTCGGCTACGAGTGCGACGTCGTCGGTAACGGCGCCGAGGCGCTCGAGGCCCTGCGGTTGCGCCCGTACGCCGCCGTCCTGATGGACTGCTACATGCCCGAGATGGACGGCTTCGCCGCCACTCGCGAGTTGCGCGCCCGAGAGGAGGCCGATGGTGCCGACCGGACGCCAGTCATCGCGATGACGGCGCTGGCGATGGCCGAAGACCGCGATCGCTGCACGGAATCGGGTATGGACGACTACGTCTCGAAGCCCGTGAACCTGACCGCCTTGGGCTCGACGCTGGAGCGATGGGTGTCGGGTCGCGCCGTCGCCACTGCATGACCAGGCCAAGGAAAGGGATTGCTTCCGCGCGCCAGTACACTGCTGACTTCCTATGAAAGCGGTCGCTGAACCCCTCGAGGGCAACAAAGTCAAGCTGTCCGTCGAGGTCGACGAGGCCGAATTCGAAAAAGCGGTCGACGCGGCGTTCCGCCGGCTCGCCCGCGAGGTCAAAATCGACGGGTTCCGCCCCGGCAAGGCGCCCCGGCGCGTCCTCGAAGCGAAGCTTGGCGCCGGCGTGGCGCGTGAAGAGGCCATTCGCGTCGAGCTGGAGAAGTACTACGTCACCGCCCTGCGCGAGACCGACACCGACGCCATCGCCTCGCCTGACATCGACATCACGTCGGGCGAGGAGACCGGCCCGCTGGTGTTCGACGCCGTCGTCGAGGTGCGCCCCGTCATCACGGTGCCGGGCTACAACGCGCTGAAGGTGGTCGTCCCCCGGCCTGAGCCGTCCGAGGACGACATCACCGCCCAGATCGACCGGCTACGCAACCAAGGCGCCGAGCTCAACGACGTCGATCGCGACTGCCGCAACGGCGACGCCGTCGTCATCGACATCCACGGTTCGCAAAACGACGAGATCGTTCCCGGGCTCGAGGCCACCGATCTCACCTACGAGGTCGGCACCGGCACGCTCGTCGAAGGTCTCGACGAGGCGATCACCGGCGCCAAAGCCGGCGACGTCGTCACGTTCACGCACGAGGTCCCGGGCCACGAGGGCGAAGTCGCCTTCAAGGTGCTCGTGAAGAGCGTGAAGGAGAAGGTGCTGCCCGCAGTCACCGACGAGTGGGCGAGCGAAGTCTCCGAGTTCGACACCGTCGAGGAACTGCGCGCCGATCTGGTGAAGCGCATGACCACGGTGCGCAAAGCCAATGCGCAGATGACGCTGCGATCGGGTGTTGCCGAGGCGCTCGCCGACCTGGTGGTCGACGTCATGCCCGACGCGCTGATCGACGGCGAGGTCTCACGCCGCGTCGAAGACCTGGCGCACCGCTTGTCGCATCAGGGCGCAACGCTCCAGCAGTGGCTCGAGGCCACCGGCCAGTCGCCCGAAGACTTTCTCGCCTCGCACCGCGAGGACGCCGTCGGCAACGTCAAGGTCGACTTGGCACTGCGCGCCGTCGTCGCCGCCGAAGGCATCGAGATCTCCGACGACGAACTCGACGAGGAACTGGCGAAGGTTGCCGAGAGCGCCGGTGAGAAGCCCGCCAAGCTGCGCAAACAACTCGAGGCCAACGGCGTCCTGCCGGCGGTCAAACTCGATCTGGCCAAAGCGAAGGCGCTGCAGTGGCTGATCGACAATGCTGAAGTAGTCGACGAAGAAGGACAACCGATCGATGTGGCCGCGTTGACGGCGGCTCCAGAGACAGATGGTGAGGAAAACGAGTAATGGAACCGACCTACAACTACCTCGTGCCGACCGTCGTCGAGAGTTCGAGCCGGGGCGAGCGCGCCTACGACCTGTACTCCCGCATGCTCAAGGAGCACGTCATCTTCCTCGGCACGCCGATCGACGACACGATTTCCAACCTCATTTGTGCGCAAATGCTGTTCTTGGAGTCGGAAAACGCCGACAAGCCCATATCGCTCTACATCAATTCACCGGGCGGTGAGATCACGGCCCTGCTGGCCATCTACGACACCATGCGCTACGTCGGTAACGAAATTCACACCTTCTGCTACGGCCAGGCGGCCTCGGCTGCAGCCGTGCTGCTTGCTGGAGGCACCAAGGGTCGCCGTTACGCGCTGCCCCACGCCCGTATCCTGATGCATCAGCCCTACGGCGGAGCCGCCGGACAGGCAACCGATATCGAGATTCAGGCGAAGGAGATCCTCCGCATGAAGGACCTGCTCAACCAGATGCTGGCGGCCGACACCGGTCAGCCCTTCGAGCGTGTCGCCAAGGACACGGAGCGTGACTTCATCATGAGCGCGGAAGAAGCTCAGGCCTACGGCGTTATCGACGAAGTGATTTCGACCCGTCTTCCCGTTTCCGAGCACGCGCTCGGCGCGGCATAGGAGCAGCAAACGATGGCGCGACTCGGCGACGGCAGCGATCTGGTCAAGTGCAGCTTCTGCGGTAAGACGCAGAAGCAGGTCAAGAAACTGATCGCCGGCCCCGGTGTGTACATCTGCGATGAGTGCATCGAGTTGTGCAACGACATCATCGAGGAAGATCTGGCGGAGGCGAGCGAGCTCAAGTTCGAAGAGCTGCCCAAGCCACGCGAGATCTTCTCCTTCCTGAACGACTACGTCGTCGGCCAGGACCACGCCAAGAAGATCCTGTCGGTGGCCGTCTACAACCACTACAAGCGCGTGCAGGCCGGCGCCCACGACCCCGAGGTCGAACTCGGCAAGTCGAATATTCTGCTCATCGGCCCAACGGGTTGTGGCAAGACGTATCTCGCCCAGACGCTGGCGCGCATGCTCAACGTGCCCTTCGCCATCGCCGACGCCACCGCGTTGACCGAGGCCGGCTATGTCGGCGAAGACGTCGAGAACATCCTCCTCAAGCTGATCCAGGCCGCCGACTACGACGTCAAGAAGGCCGAGACCGGCATTATCTACATCGACGAGATCGACAAGATCGCCCGCAAGAGCGAGAACCCGTCGATCACGCGCGACGTGTCGGGCGAAGGCGTGCAGCAGGCGCTGCTCAAGATCCTCGAAGGCACCACGGCGTCGGTGCCGCCCCAGGGCGGGCGCAAGCACCCGCATCAAGAATTCATTCAGATCGACACCGGCAACATCCTGTTCATCTGCGGCGGCGCGTTCGCCGGCATGGACAAGATCATCGAAAGCCGCATCGGCAAGACCGGCATCGGCTTCGGTGCAACGATCAATCGCAAGTCGAGCGACGTCGGCGAGTTGATGCTCCAGGTGCAGCCCGAGGACCTGCTCAAGTTCGGCCTCATCCCCGAGTTCGTCGGCCGGCTGCCTGTCATCGGCGCGGTGTCGAATCTCGACAAGGACGCGCTGGTCCAGATCCTCGTCGAGCCGAAGAACGCCGTGGTCAAGCAGTACCAGCGCATGTTCGAACTCGACGGCGTGCAGTTGGAGATGAAGCACGACGCCCTCGAGGCTGTTGCCGAGCAGGCCCTCCTGCGCGGCACCGGCGCCCGCGGTTTGCGGGCCATCCTCGAAGAGGTGCTGCTCGACGTCATGTACGACGTGCCGAGCCGCACCGACATCGGCAAGTGCGTCGTCGACCGGGCCGTGGTCCTCGACAAGGTCGCTCCCACGCTCACCCCGCGCAGCGAAGTGCCGCCGTCGGACAAGCCAAGGCGCGCGGCTTCCTAACCTCCCCGGGTCCAACGTGTCGCTGACGCGGTTGTTGGTCGCGCCTGCCGTACTGGCGGCGGAGCCCGATGCGGTTGCACTCGCAGCGGCGCGCGCCGCCGCCGAGCGGCGCTTCGACACCGAAGGCGACACCGAGTTGATCGTCGGCACTCTCGAGGGCGACCTGGCGTCACAGCACGCCGTCGAGGTGGATCTGGCGCGCGAGGGGTTGGACCGCACGGTCATCGGCCGCGAGTCCTTCGTCGAGCGCGTCCGCGATTCCGAGGCCCGGCACCGCGCGGAGTTGCGGGACGCGCTGAGCGACGCCGGCGTCACCGCCGACGTCGACGGGGGCCGCACGGCGGACGAAGCAGTGCTGCGGGCGGCGCGCATCGCGTTCGTGCGGTTGTACGACGCCGGACTCCTCGAGCGCTCCGAGCGCGTCGTCGACATCTGTTCGCGTTGCCAAACGGTCGTCGAGGCCACCGACGCCGCTCCAGTGCCCACCGACGAGGTGCGCGCGGTGATCAACCTCGACGGACTCGAAGTGGCGCTCGTCGAGCTCGAACTGCTGCCCGGCGTGGTCGCCGTCGCTGTACCCGCCGCGCATCCGAGCGCCGGTGCGACGGTGCGCGTGCCCCTCGGTCGCGACGTCCCTGTCATTGCGGACGAAAGCGACGAGCCCTGGTTTGTGATCCCGGCGCATTCGGCGGGCGCGCTCGACGTGGCCCGCCACCACGGGCTGGCGCCGGTACCCGTGCTCAATCGCGACGGCGTCGTCGTCAGCGAAGGACCCCTCGCAGGCCTGGCGCGCTACGCGGCACGCGCCGCGGCCGCCGACTTGCTCCGGGCCGAAGGTGTGCTCGTCTCCGAGGTGACCGAGACGGTCGACCAGTTGCGCTGCGGCCGCTGTGCCACGTCGCTCACGCCGTTGCTCGGCTGGCACTGGTTCCTACGGACGGCGGATCTCGAGGTTGCGGCCGCTGACGCCGTGCGTGAGGGCGCGTTGCAGATCGACGACGTCGAGGCGCGCGAACGCTTCGTCGACCGCGCCGCCCGGGCCGAAGCCTGGTGCCTGTCGAATCAGGTGTGGGCGGGCGAGGTCGTACCGGCGGCGAGTTGCATCGACTGCGGGCAGCTGGCGGTCACCGCCGAGCCGTCGCCGTCGTGTGGCAAGTGCATGGGCGAACTCGTGCCCACCGACGACGTGCTCGACGCCCGCTTCCTCGCCGCGCTGTGGCCGCTGGCGCTGACGGGTTGGCCCGTCGACAAGGTCGAGGTCGACCGCACGATCGTGTTCGCAGGCCCCGATGACGTGACCGGCTTCGCCTTGCCCGTCGCCGCCCTCGGGCTGCGCCTCGCCGGTGCCGTGCCCTACGACGAACTCGTGAGCGTCGCGGCCGAATGAATTTCGACGCCGCAGTCGAATTCCTCGACGAGCACATCAACATGGAAAAGATGCTGGCGGGGGAGCGGGCGACCGCGCCCACGCTCGAGCGGATCCGTGAGTTGCTGCGCCTGCTCGGAGATCCCGAACAGCAGTACCCGATCGTGCACGTGACCGGCACGAACGGCAAGACGTCGACGAGCCGCGCCATCGGTCGGCTGCTCATGGCTCACGACCTCACGGTCGGTACGTACACGAGCCCGCACGTCGTATCGCTCACCGAACGGATCCTGCGCGACGACGTCCCCATCACCCGCGACGACTTCGGCAGTCTGATCGGGCAGCTGGCGCGGCTTGAACCGTTGCTCGCCGAGCGCCCCACGTGGTTCGAGCTGATGACCGCGGCGGCGTACGCCCACTTCGCCGACACCGCGGTGAATGCGGCGGTGATCGAAGTCGGACTCGGCGGAACGTGGGACGCCACCAACGCTGCTGACGGCGCCGTGGCCGTCGTGACGTCGGTCGGTCTCGACCACCTCGAGTTCCTCGGAGACACCGCCGAGGACGTTGCCGCCGAGAAGTCCGGCATCATCAAAGCCGGCGCGGACGTCGTGGTCGGATACGTCGACGACGGTCCCCGCCGCGTGATCGACGAGCGCGCTCGTGAGGTCGGCGCGGCCAGCATCGTCCATGCGGGCGAGGACTTCGCCCTCACCAGTGATCGTGTGGCCATCGGCGGGCGCCTCGTGTCGGTGCGCACGCCGCGAGCGCGCTACGACGAGATCTTCCTGCCGCTGCACGGCGGACACCAGTCCGAGAACCTGGCGTGCGCCATCGCCGCCACCGAAGCGTTCTTCGACCGGCCGCTGAACGAGGAGCTGGTCCTCGCCGCCACCGCCGGCTTGACGTCGCCCGGTCGCCTCGAGGTCGTCGGCCGCAATCCGCTTGTGATCCTCGACGGCACGAAGAACGAGATGGGCGCGGCGGCCGTCAAGCACGCCCTCGACGAAGAGTGGTCCACGGTGTCGCCTCGCGTGCTCGTCGTC
Source organism: Acidimicrobiales bacterium (assembly GCA_035546775.1). Classification (NCBI taxonomy): domain Bacteria; kingdom Bacillati; phylum Actinomycetota; class Acidimicrobiia; order Acidimicrobiales; species Acidimicrobiales bacterium. The sequence goes on along the minus strand of DASZWD010000072.1, from coordinate 216,145 downwards.
GGGATGCTGCAGGGCAAGGGCAAGGACCCCGAGCGCCTGCTCGACGCCCTTGGCGCCACCAGCGCCGAGCTCGTCATCGCCGTGCCGGCCCCGTCGCCGCGCACCATGGATCCTGAAGCCATCGCCGCCGCGGCGCTCGACCTCGGGGTGAACGCCGAAGTCGCCGGCACGGTCGACGAGGGCGTCGCCCGCGCCAAATTCGTCGCCGGCGCCGACGGCCTCGTCCTCGTGGCCGGCTCGCTGTACGTCGCCGGCGCCGCCACCCACCACTGACCGAATCCGCGTACCGGTTCGGAGAAGGGGCGGGTGGGCCGGTAGCCTCACCGCCGCTATGGCAGACCGTACGTTCGTTATCTGTAAGCCCGACGCAGTGGAGCGGGGCCTGACCGGCGAGATCATCCGCCGCTTCGAGAACAAGGGACTCAAGATCGTTGCCGCCGAGCTGCGCGTCATCGACGCGGAGGTCGCCGGCAAGCACTACGCCGAGCACGCCGAGAAGCCCTTTTTCGGCGAGCTGGTGAGCTTCATCGGGCGCAGCCCGGCGATGCTGCTCGTGCTGGAAGGCCCGGAAGACACCTGGAAGGTCGTGCGCACGATGATGGGCGTCACGAACCCCCGAGAATCGGCGCCGGGCACGATCCGGGGCGACTACGGCATCGAGGTCACCGAGAACCTGGTGCACGGCAGCGACGGCCCCGAGTCGGCCGCCCGCGAGATCGCACTGTTCTTCCCGGGGCTGTAGCAGGACCCTGAAAAACAAGCGGTCGAGCTTCGGCCGCTTGCCCAGACGGCTTTCCTGATTCGCATGTGGTTCTCGGCCGAAGCTCGACCGCGTCGTTTTTCAGTGCCCTGCTAGCCTGACTGGCTTCCCGGGGGGACCCCGATCCCGTGCGGAGCCCGTAAGTGTCTGAGAGCATCTTTTCCAACCTCCTAGGTCGCGACATGGCCGTCGACCTGGGCACGGCCAACACGCTCGTCTACGTGCGCGGCCGTGGCATCGTGCTCAACGAGCCCTCGGTCGTGGCGGTCAACGTGCGCGACGGGCGACCGCTAGCAGTGGGGATGGAAGCCAAGCGCATGATCGGCCGCACGCCGAATCACATCCGCGCCATTCGCCCGCTGAAGGACGGCGTCATCGCCGACTTCGACATCTGCGAAAAGATGCTGCGCTACTTCATCCAGAAGGTGCACCAGCGGCGCTTCTCGCACCCGCGCATGGTCATCTGCGTGCCGTCGGGCATCACCGGCGTCGAGCAGCGGGCCGTGGCCGAGGCCGCCGAGTTCGCCGGGGCCCGTAAGCCCGTCTACATCATCGAAGAGCCCATGGCCGCCGCCATCGGCGCCGGGCTGCCGGTCCACGAACCGGCGGGCAACATGGTCGTCGACATCGGTGGCGGCACTACCGAGGTGGCGGTCATCTCGCTCGGCGGCATCGTGACCGCCGGCTCGATCCGCATCGGCGGCGACGAGCTCGACGAGTCGATCATCAACTACATCAAGAAGGAATACTCCGTCGCCCTCGGTGAGCGGACGGCCGAAGAGATCAAGTGCTACTACGGCTCGGCGTGGCCGCTCGAGGAGGAGCTCTACTTCGAGATCCGCGGTCGCGACCTGATCACCGGTCTGCCCAAGCCGATCATGACCTCGACGAGTGAGATCCGCGAGGCGATCGAAGAGCCGGTCGCCGCCATCGTCGACGCCGTCAAGGTCACGCTGGACAAGACGCCGCCCGAACTCGCCGCCGACATCATGCAGCGAGGGATTGTCGTCACCGGCGGCGGCGCGCTGCTGCACGGCATGGCCGCGCGGCTCGAGCACGAGACGGGCATGCCGATTGTGATCGCGCCCAACCCACTGCACGCCGTGGCCATCGGGTCGGGTCAGTGCCTCGAGGAGTTCGAGGTCCTCAAGGGCGTCTTCATTAACTCGAACCCCCCGAACTAGCCTCGGCGACCTGTGGTCGCCCCCAGGCGCACTTCCCGCCCGCGCTTCACGCTGCTGCTGATCGTCCTCACCGCGATCACGCTGATCACCCTCGACTACCGCGCCAACGGCGGTGGGGTCACCGGGTCGATCCGCAACGCGGCGCGCACCGTGCTCCAGCCCGTCGGCACCGCCGTCGACTACGTCGTCACGCCCGTCGGCAACGTCGTGGGCGGCATCCTCGACTTCGGCCGCGTCCGCCACGAGAACGCCAAGCTGCGCGACGAACTGGCGCAGGCTCGCAGTCAGGTGGTCGAAGCCCAGGACGCCAAAAGCCAACTCCAGCGCATGGAGGACGAGCTCAACCTGTCGAGCACGGGTGACATCCCGTCGGTGGCGGCGCGGGTGACCGGCGGCTCGCCCTCGGCGCTGCAACTCACGATCGAGATCGACAAGGGCGAGGACGACGGGATCACGCGGGGGATGCCCGTAGTGTCGGGCGGCGCGCTGATCGGGCGCGTGCAACGCGCCATCGCCCATCGTTCGACGATCCAGCTGCTGTCCGATCCGGCGTTGAGCGTCGGCGTGCGCCTCGCCCGCACCGGTGACCTCAGCGTGGCGACAGGCGACGGCGGCGACATGGTGATGTCGCTGGTCGAGCCCAATACCGAGATCCACACCAACGACGCCGTCGTGACGAGCGGGCTGCAGGAAAGCGAGTATCCCGGCGGCCTGCCCGTTGGGCGGGTGATCTCTTCCAAGAAAGATCGCGCGGGTTTGACCCAGTCCGTGCGGGTTCGTCCGCTGGTGAACCTGCGCAGACTTTCCTTCGTTCGTGTGCTGCAGTGGTCGCCGTCGTGACGGATGGAAATCGCATTCTTCGCGTAGCCCTGGTGCTGCTCGTGCTGCTCGAACTTCAGCTGCACATCGTCGACGGGATCCAGATCGCCGGCCATCACCCGGTGATCTTGTTCCTCGTACCGATCGCCGCCGCGCTCGAGGGCGACGGCTCGCGCGCCGCGGTGGCGGGGTTCGTCACCGGCCTCGTGTTCGACCTCTTCCTCGAAACACCGCTCGGGCTCACGGCGCTCGTATTCGCCATCGTCGGCTACGGCGTGGCGTCGTTCGAGCGCGGTGTGATCCGCGCCGATCGCTGGTTGCAGCCGGCGGTCGCCGGCGTCGCCAGCGCCTTGGGTGTCGTCGGCATCGGCATGGCGGCGGCGATCTTCGGCGAGCCGCAGTACTTCCGCGTCTCGCTGATCGGCTCCGTGCTCGTCGTCGGCGTGTTCAACGCCATCGTGGCGACTCCCGTGATTCGCGCCGTGCGCTGGGCTCTCGGCCCCGTCGCCGTGCACGGGAGCCTGCATGCCTGATCCGCAGGGATCGGCGCACCTGCGCCTGACGATCGTCGGCATCATCGTGTTGTCGCTCTTCGCGACGCTGCTGAGTCGCGCCACATATCTCCAGGCGATGGACTCGCACGCCTTCAAGAACCAGGCCCTGCAGAACCGCGTGCGCGTCGTCTACGAGGAAGCCCCGCGCGGCCGCATCCTCGACCGCAACAACCAGGTGCTCGTAGACAACAAGGTGTCGAACGTCATCACGCTCAGCCGCGAGCAGGCCGCCAAGAACGACGTCGTGATCGACCGCCTCGCCGCGCTGTTGCACATCCAACGCGCCGACATCGAAGCGCGCGTCAAGGATCAGCGCTTCTCACCCTTCACGCCGGTGCCCGTCATCACCGAAGCGCCCGAAGAGGCGATCGTCTACATCCGCGAGCACCAGACCGACTTTCCCGGCGTCGACGCCGCGCGCGTGACCGAACGCGACTATCCGCACGGGACCCTCGCCGCTCACCTGCTCGGCTACGTCGGCAAGATCAACGAGCACGAGCTGCAGGATCACCGGCGCGACAACTACCAACCGTCCGACGAGATCGGCAAGAGCGGCGTCGAGCTGCTGTACGAGAAGTACCTGCGGGGAACACCGGGCGTGACGCGGCTGGAGGTCGACAGCGCTGATCGCGTCGTGCGCACGCTGTTCCACACCGATCCGATCCCGGGCCACGACATCCGCCTCACGCTCGACCTCAACGTGCAAATGGCGACCGAGGCGGCGCTCACGCGCGCCATGAACGCGGCGCACAACACCTATGACCGCGGGCAGGCAAAGGACTTCATCGCGCCCGCGAGCTCGGCCATCGTCCTCGACCCGCGTGACGGGTCGGTGCGCGCCATGGCGTCGTTCCCGACCTACAACCCGGCGGACTTCGTCGGCGGCATCTCCACGCCGCAGTATCAGGCGCTGACCGCGCCCGACGCGCACAGCCCGCTGACTAATCGCGCCCTCGCCGGCGAGTACGCGCCGGGTTCGACGTTCAAGCTCGCCACCGCCGTCGCCGCCCTGAACACGCGCCTGCTCGACCCGCGCACGAGCATCATCGACAACGGCCGCTACGTCGTGCCCAACTGCCTCGGCGCGGCGGCGTCGGCCGGCTGCGTGAAGCACAACGCCGGCAACGAGGCGAACGGTCCGGTGAACGTCACGAGGGCGATCACGGTGTCGTCGGACGTGTTCTTCTACCGCCTCGGCGATCTGTTCTGGCGCGACCGCAGCACGTACGGCAACACCGCCATCCAGGACGTCGCCCGTGCCCTCGGCTTCGGCACCAAGACCGGTATCGGCCTCGAAGAACACGCGGGGCGCGTGCCGACTCCTGACTCGCGCGCCGCGCTCCACGACGCCAATCCCAAGGCGTTTCCCACGCGCGGGTGGTTCCCCGGCGACAACATCAACCTCGCCATCGGCCAGGGCGAGCTTGTCGTGACACCGATCCAGCTGGCGCGGGCGTACGCGACCTTCGCCATGAACGGCAAGACGTACGTGCCGCGGGTCGCCTCCGACGCGCTGACCGAAAACGACAACGGCAGCTTCACGACGGCGGCCACGTTCGCTCCGGTGCCGGCCAGCGGCCCGACCGTCGCCCCTGACGTGAAGGGGCCGATCGAAGCCGGTCTGCGGGGCGTGATCGCCGATCCGAAAGGCACCGCCTACAACGCCTTCAACGGGTTCACAGGCATGACGCTGGCGGGCAAGACCGGTACCGCTCAGGTGCACAACAAGCAGGACACCGCCCTGTTCGTCTCCTACGGGCCGGTCGAGGACCCGCAATGGTGCGTGGCCGTCGTCGTCGAGGAAGCCGGCTTCGGCGGCGCCATCGCCGCCCCCGTCGCCCGCCACATCTTCGACTCGGTCCTGGGCCGCACCAACGACAACTCCGCTGACATCGTCCCGAGCGGGGTCGACTAGTGCTGTCGGCTCGACCCCAAGAACGCTTCTCGATGCTGCGGTCGTGGCGGCACGCCGACCATGCGCTGATCATCGCCTGCGTGGCCGCGGCCACCCTCGGCCTCGTGGCGGTGTTCTCCGCCACACGTCACGAACTCGCAGCGCTCGGTCTGCCGCAGAACAGCACGGTGAACAAGCAGGCGACGTTCGTGCTCGGCGGCATCGTCGTGATGATCATCATGACCTTTGTCGACTACCGCAACCTGCGGGCGATGGCGCCGTACTTGTTCGGCGGCACGGTGGCGTTGCTATTGCTCGTCAAGACACCGCTCGGTTCGCAACAACTCGGCACCCAGGCGCGCTTCGACTTCGGGCCCTACCAGTTCCAGCCGTCGGAGTGGGCCAAGATCGTGATGGTCGTGTGCATCGCCGCGTTCTGCGCGTCGTTCCGCGGCCGCCTCACGGGCGGCCACATCACCGGCCTTTTGCTGCTGTCGGCCGTCCCCATCGGCCTCATCTACCTCCAGCCCGACCTCGGTACCGCACTCGTCTTCATCGCCGTGCTGCTCGGGATCCTCGCCGTGGCGGGTGCCAAGCCGCGCCACCTCGCGATCCTCGCCGCCCTCGGCGTCACCGCCTTCGTGCTCGTGCTCCAACTGGGTGTGCTGAAGCAGTACCAGCTCGACCGCTTCGGCGCCTTCTTGGACCAGCAGAGCTCGAGTCAGCGCGTCGCCTACAGCGTGAGTCCGGCGAAGTACAACCTCAACCAGTCCAAGATCGCCATCGGTTCAGGCGGCCTGACGGGCAAGGGGCTGTTCAAGGGCACGCAGACGAACCTGCGCTACGTCCCGGAGCAGTCGACCGACTTCGTCTTCACCGTGGTGGGCGAGGAACTCGGCCTCGTCGGGTCGAGTGCGCTGATCTTGTTGTTCGGGTTCATTACTTGGCGCATGTGGCGCGCCGCGGCGACGTCGCGGGACCTGTTCGGCACGCTCGTCTGCGTGGGGGTGCTGTGCATGTTCGTGTTCCAGATTTTCGAGAACATCGGCATGACGATGGGGATCATGCCGATCACCGGCATCCCGCTTCCCTTCATCAGTTATGGCGGCTCGTCGACCTTGGCAGCCTTCGCCGGCGTCGGCCTGGTGCTCAACGTCGGCATGCGCCGGTTTAGCTAGGGTCCAACGCATGCGGAAGATCGCAATCGCGGTTGCCCTCGTCGCCGTGCTCTTCGGTGCCTGCGGCAAGAATGACAACCCGTCGCTCGACAGCTCGTTGCCCAAGCCGACCGACATCAACCTGACGGCGAAGGACTACCAGTTCGCCGACGCGCCACCAACCGTGAGCGTCGACAACCTCGCCAAGATCACGCTCAAGAACGAGGGAACCGAACCGCACGAGGCGGCGATCATCAAGCTGAGCGACGGTAAGACGGTCGACGACGTGAAGGGCTTCCTCGCTCAGAAGGCACCGTCGGGCCCCGCCCCCTTCGCCGTCGCCGGTGGTCTCACCGCAGTCGACCCCGGCGGCTCCGCGTCGGTCACCCAGGCGCTCCCGGCGGGCTCCTATGCCTTCATTTGCTACGTGCAGAGCCCAGACGGAGTGCCGCACTTCGCCAAGGGCATGCTCAGCGGCTTCAACGTCACCGGGAACTCGACGACGTCGCTGCCCCTGCCCGACGGCGTGAACGCCGGCGGCAAGGAGTTCCAGTTCGACCTGCCGGCCCTGAAGGCGGGGTCCACCACAATCCGGTTCCACAACACCGGCGCCCAGGACCACGTGCTCGGCTTCGCCAAGGTGGCCGACGGCAAGACGGCCGACGACGCCCTCCAGTGGCTCAAGACGCACCAGGGCCCGCCGCCGATTTCATTCATGGGCGGACCCGCCGCCGGCCCGGGGGCGACCACGGCGTTCACCGCCAATCTGTCGAAGGGCACCTACGTCTTCTACTGCCCGATTCCGGATCCGGCCGACGGCCAGCCGCATTTCCTCAAGGGCATGTTCCAAGGGGTAACGATTACCTGAGCGGGCCCTTGTAAACTCAGGCCGTCATGACGCAGGAAGCCACCCTGTGGAACAGGGTTGAGGCGCTGCTGGCCATGGTGCAGAAGCCGGCGCGGTACATCGGGTGCGAAGACGGGGCGATTTCCCCGTCATACGGCCCCGAGACCGTTTCGTGGTTGCTCGTCTACCCCGACACCTACGAAGTCGGGCTTCCCAACCAAGGTCTCCAGATCCTCTACGAGTTGCTCAACGAGGCGCCGGATACGGCCGCCGAGCGCTCGTACGCGCCCTGGAGCGACATGGAAGCGCAGATGCGGGCCCACGGCGTGCCGCTGTTCTCGCTCGAGACCCACCGCGCCGCGTCCGACTTCGACGTGCTGGCGTTCAACCTGTCGGCGGAGCTCGTCTACACCAACGTCCTCAACTGCATCGACCTCGCCGGCGTCCCGATCCAGGCGGCGGACCGGTCCGACGACGACTTCTTCGTATGTGCCGGTGGTCACTGCACGTTCAACCCTGAGCCGCTTGCGGACTTCGTCGACTTTTTCGTGATCGGCGACGGCGAGGAAGTCGTGCGCGAGATCACCGAGTCGATCCGCGCCACCCGCGGCCAGCGGCGCGCCGAGCGCCTGCGGGCGCTGGCCACGGTGCCGGGCGTGTACGTGCCCTCGCTCTACGACGTCGTGTACGACGGGCCGCGCATCGCCACGGTGGCCCCCCGGTTCGCCGACGTGCCGAGCCGAGTCGACAAGCGCACCATCGCCGACCTCGGCGCGTGGCCGTATCCCAAGCACCAACTCGTGCCGCTGACCGAGGTCGTGCACGATCGTCTCAACGTCGAGGTCTTCCGCGGCTGCACGCGGGGGTGTCGCTTCTGCCAGGCCGGGATGATCACGCGGCCGGTGCGCGAGCGCCCTGCCGATCAGGTGCGCACGATGGTGACCGAAGGTCTCAAGCGCACCGGCTACGACGAGGTGTCGCTCACGTCGCTGTCGAGCGCGGACTATTCCGGCATCAAGGAAGTCGTCGGGGGCATCGTCAACGACCCCGAGTGCGGCGGCCAGGTGAGTGTGTCGCTGCCGTCGTTGCGGGTCGACGCCTTCACCGTCGGCATCGCCGCCGAGATCCAAAAGGCGCGCCGCACCGGCCTCACCTTCGCCCCCGAAGCGGGCACGTGGCGCATGCGCCAGGTCATCAACAAGCTCATCACCGAAGAGGACTTGTACGCGTCGGTCGAAGCGGCGTTCTCGCAGGGCTGGCGGCGGGTGAAGCTGTACTTCCTCATCGGGTTGCCGACCGAAACCGACGACGACGTGCTCGGCATCGCCGAGTTGGCCCGCAACTGCGCGGCGATCGGTCGCCGGCACACGAAGGCGGCCAACGTCGTGGCGTCGGTCGGGGGATTCGTACCGAAGCCGCAGACGCCGTTCCAGTGGTTCGGCCAGGTGCCCGTGGACGAACTCCAGCGCCGCGTATGGCTGCTCAAGGACGCGTTCAAGACGATCAAGGGCGCGCAACTGAAGTGGCACGACCCCAAGGCGTCGCTCGCCGAAGGCATCGCGTCGCGCGGCGATCGCCGGATGGGCGCGGTGATCGAAGAGGTGTGGCGCAACGGCGGGGTGTTCCAGGAGTGGTCCGAGTGCTTCTCGGTCGACCGCTGGCTCGACGCCATGGCCAAGCACGGGTTGGCGGTGGAGGATTTCGTGTACCGGCACCGCGGGCGCGACGAAATCCTGCCGTGGAGCCACATCGGGGCGGGATTGCACGAGGATTTCTTGTGGGACGACTGGCAGGACGCGCTCGCCGAACACGGCCTGCCCGACTGCCGGTGGACGCCGTGTTACGACTGCGGCGCCTGCACGGAGTTCGGCATCGAACACGTCGTCGCATCGAACGTGCCGCCGGCGGGCGGCTCGCAGGGCACCGGGCAGGATCTGACGGCAGGCGGCGAGATTCCTGTGCAGCTGCTCGCAACGCGCGGGGGTGGGGCATGAAGCTCCGCATCCGTTACACCAAGCTGGGCAAGGTGCGCTGGATCAGCCACCGGGATATTGCGCGCTGTGTCGAGCGCGCCGTGCGGCGGGCGAAGCTGCCCGTCGCCTACAGCGAGGGCTTCTCACCGCGCCCTCGCATCGCCTTCGGACTGGCGCTGCCGACCGGCGCCGAATCGTCGGCGGAGTACCTCGACATCGACTTCGGTGCGAACGAAGTCGATGCGGCAACGGTCGGGCCGGCGCTGTCCGCGGGGCTGCCGGTTGGTATCGACGTCACTGCGACCGCGCCCATTCCCCAAGGGGCGATGTCGCTGCAAGAGGGCGTGGTCGCCTGCCGGTGGGAGATCGGCGTGTTCGGTGACCCCATGCCTCATGGCTGGTTCCCGGAGGCGGCGGACCGGTTGCTGGCCGCACACGAACTAGTCGTCACCCGCGAACGCAAGGGGCAGATGGTCAGCGATGACGTCCGCCCGAACATCGCCGCGCTGAGCGCCGAGGCCCGACCCGACGGGACCCCGATTCTCGCGGTGGAACTATCGACCTACCCGCGCGGCATCCGTCCCGCTGACATCGGTCATGCACTGGAACTGCCGGCGACGCGCCTCGACGTGCGTCGCACCCACCAATGGATTGCGCCCTCTGAAGGGACGCGTACCGAGCCACTGTTGCTCGATGAAACGAGTACCCCATGTCCGACTCTTCCCCTGACTACACACCAACCCCCCGGCGACGCCGTCGCCGCCCGAACCGCGTAGCGGGAGCTACTGCCCCCGCGGTCGACGCCGTCGACCGCCAGCCCGACGATCTGCCCGACCCGCCCTACGAAGGCGTTCCCCGTCCGAAGATCGGCGACACCCGACCGGCGCCGCCGGCGGCCGCGTCCACACCGCGTGAACCGCGCGAGCCGCGCGAGCCCCGCACGGAGGGCCAGCGCTCGACCACCTCGGGGGCGGCCCGTCGCCGGCGCCGTCGTGCCGGCCAGCAGCGCCGATCCGAGGCGCCCACCGCCGACGCCACGGCCGACACCGCCGACGCCAGCTCTTTGGGCACCAGCGGCCCCACAGAGGCCGTAACGGACCAAAGAGACGCACGCGCCGAGCGAGCCGAGCGCCCGGCGCGGGCGCGCAGCCGCGGCGGACGGGGTCGGGGCCGCGAGCGTGATCGGCGCGAGGACGACGCGGTGTCGGTCGAGGACATGCGCGTCGGCAAGATGCGCGGCGGCAAGGCCGTGGGCCGCTACATGATGTGCGTGCACGTGCGCGACGAGGTCACCCAGATCGCCGTGCTCGAAGGTCGAGCGCTGATCGAGCACTACGTCTCCCGCCCGGCCGACGACGCCACCCAGATCGACGGCAACATCTACCTCGGCAGGGTCCAGAACGTGCTGCCCGGAATGGAGGCCGCCTTCGTCGACATCGGCACCCCGAAAAACGCGGTCCTCTACCGCGGCGACGTCCAGTTCGACCGTGGCGACCTCGACACCGCCACGGCCCGTGAATCAGTGCGCATCGAGAACCTGCTGCGCCCGGGCCAGGTCGTCACCTGCCAGGTGACGAAGAATCCGATCGGCAGCAAGGGTGCCCGCCTGACGCAGGAGGTGTCGCTGCCCGGTCGGTTCGTAGTGCTCGTCCCCAACAGCGACACCTATGGCATCTCGAAGCGACTGCCCGACGACGAGCGCAAGCGCCTCCGGCGCATCCTCGACGACATCAAGCCGGAGCGGCACGGCCTCATCGTGCGCACTGCGGCGGCGGGAGTGAACGCCGACGAACTGGTCGCCGACGTCCGCCTGCTGAGCGAGCAGTGGGCCAAGATCGAGGACCAGCAGCGGCGCACCAAGGCGCCGGCGTTGCTCTACCGGGAGCCCTTCGCCGCCCTGCGCATCATCCGCGAGGAGTTCAACGCCTCTTACCGCAGCATCGTGATCGACAACCGCGACCTCTACCAGCAGGTGCGGGACTACGTGCACGACATCAGCCCCGGTCTCGCCGACCGCGTCGAGTTCTACGACCCGTCCGAGGCCGACAACGGCGGGTTGCCAATCTTCGAGCGCTTCCACATCCACGAGCAGCTGCACAAGGCGCTCGACCGCAAGGTGTGGTTGCCCTCGGGTGGGTCGCTCATCATCGAACGGACCGAGGCGCTCACCGTCATCGACGTCAACACCGGCCGCAACGTCGGTTCGTCGTCGCTCGAGGAGACCGTCTACCGCAACAACCTGGAGGCGGCCGAGGAGATCGCCCGCCAGCTGCGGCTACGCGACATCGGCGGCATCATCGTCATCGACTTCATCGACATGGAGATCAAGGCCAACCGCGACGACGTGATCCGGGCGTTCCGGGCGGCGCTGGCCCGGGACAAGACCCGCACGCAGGCCTTCGAGATCTCCGAGCTCGGTCTCGTCGAGATGACGCGCAAGCGGATCGGCGAGGGCCTGGTCGAATCGATGTCCCACACCTGCCCCATGTGCGAAGGCCGCGGCCTCGTAATTGAGACAGATCTCTACTAGCGGCTACAATCTCCGACCCTATGTATGCAGTCATCCGGACCGGCGGCAAGCAGTACAAGGTGACCGAAGGTGATCGTCTCGACGTCGAGAAGCTCACCGGCGAGTCCGCGACGTTTGTCCCGCTCATGGTCGTCGACGGCGACACCGTGCTGGCGGGCCCGGCAGCCTCCGTCGCGTCGGTGACCGCCAACATCGTGGGCGAGGGGCGCGGCAAGAAGATCCGGGGCTTCACCTACAAGAACAAGACGAACCAGCGGAAGCGCTGGGGCCACCGGCAGAGCTTCTCGACCATCGAGATCACCGGGATCACGAAGGGTTAACTGACATGTCGAAGACCAAGGGCGGCGGCTCCACTCGTAACGGCCGCGATTCCAACGCACAGCGCCTCGGCGTGAAGGTGTTCGACGGCGGCGTCGTGAAGGCCGGCGCCATCATCGTGCGCCAGCGCGGCACGCGCATTCACCCCGGTGAGAACGTCGGCAAGGGCGGCGACGACACGCTGTTCGCCCTCACCGATGGTGCGGTCAAGTTCGGCGAGCGCCGCGGCCGCAAAATCGTCAACGTCCTCTGAGCAGTTCCTTCGTCGACACCGCGCAGCTGCACGCCAAGGCGGGCAACGGCGGCGCGGGTTCGGTGTCGTTTCGTCGTGAGGCGCACGTCCCCCGGGGCGGGCCCGACGGAGGCGACGGGGGAGACGGGGGCGACGTGTGGCTCGTCGCCGACCACAACACGGTGTCGCTGCTGTCGTTTCGCGACCATCCCCACCGGGCCGGCGAGAACGGCGTGCACGGGCAGGGCAAGCAGAAGCATGGCAAACGGGGCGAGCCAAACGTCGCCCCGGTGCCCATCGGCACGGTCGTCAAGGACACCGACGGCGAGATCCTCGCCGACCTGCACACCGAAGGCATGCGCTACCTCGCGGCCAAAGGCGGCCAGGGCGGCCGCGGCAACGCCCGCTTCCTGAGCAACAAGCGCCGGGCGCCCGCCTTCGCCGAGCAGGGCGAGATGGGCGAGGAGCGCTGGCTCGACCTCGAACTCAAGCTCATGGCCGACGTGGCGCTCGTCGGGTTTCCGAACGCGGGCAAGTCGACGTTCATCTCGGCGGTCAGCGCGGCCAAGCCGAAGATCGCCGACTACCCGTTCACGACGCTCGAGCCGCATCTCGGGGTGGTCCGCCTCGACGACCGCGAGATGGTCATCGCCGACATCCCCGGATTGATCGAGGGCGCCAGCACCGGCAAGGGCCTCGGCCACGAGTTCTTGCGCCACATCGAGCGCGCCCGCGTGCTGCTGATCCTCGTCGATCTCGCCTCGGCCGAGGGGCGCGACCCGCAGTACCAGGTCGACGCGCTGTTGCGCGAGCTGGGCGACTACGAACCCGAATTGCTCGATCGGCCCCGCGTCGTCGTGGGCACGAAAGCTGACGCCGCCGCCCTCGAGTGGGACGGCGAGCGCATCTCCGCCGCTACCGGCGAGGGCATCCGGCCGTTGCTCGGTCAGCTGATGGACCTCGTCGACGCCGCCCGCAACACCGAACCGACAGGCGAGATCTTCGTGATCCACCGCCCCGAGCCCGACGGCTTCCGCATCGAACGCGACGGCAACGACTGGGTCGTGGTCGGCCGCGCCGCGGAGCGCGCCGTCGCCCTCAGCGACCTCACGGACCTCGGTGCCCTCCAGTACGCGCAGCAACGACTCAAACGGCTCGGCGTCGACCGCGCGTTGGCCCGCGCCGGTGTGCGGCCCGGGGATCTCGTACGGATCGGCGGGTTCGTGTTCGAATACGAGGCGGATTAGCCGTGTCGACCGTCGTGGCCAAGATCGGGACGAGCAGCGTCACCGACGCGCGCGGCGTGGTCACGGCCGAGGCGATCGAAAAGCTCGTCGGCGAAGTCGCCGGGCTGCGCGCCGAGGGCCACCGCGTCGTGGTGGTCACCAGTGGTGCCATCGCCGCCGGCTTGCCGCGCCTGGGCCTCCACGAGCCACGACCCACCGACATGCCGACGCTGCAAGCCGTCGCCGCCGTCGGCCAGAGCCGCCTGATGCGCGTCTACGACGACGCCTTCTCGGCCCACGGCCTCGTCGTCGGCCAGGTGCTGCTGGCGCCGCTCGACTTCGCCCATCGCCAGCAGTACCTGCACGCTCGCCAGACGCTCACGCGGCTGCTCGAACTCGGCGTGATCCCCGTCGTCAACGAGAACGACGCCATCGCCGATGACGAGATCCGCTTCGGCGACAACGACCGGCTCGCCGCGCTCGTGGCCCACCTGGTCGACGCCGACCTGCTCGTGCTGCTCACCGACACCGAGGGGGTGTTCACCGCCGACCCGCGCCTCGACGCCGATGCCACCTTGATCGAAGACATCGTCGCCGTCGACGCCGCCATCGAAGCCGCCGCCGGCGGCGCCGGCACCGAGCGGGGCAGCGGCGGCATGGCGTCGAAGCTGGCCGCGGCGCGCATCGCGTCGCGCAGCGGGGTGCCGACGGTGATCGCGGCGGCGGCGCGTCCCGACGTGCTGCACGCCGCGCTGCGGGGCGACAGCGGCATCGGCACCGTCGTGCGGGCCTCCGCGGGCAAGAAACTCTCCGCCCGCAAGCTGTGGATCGGCTTCGCCCTCGGGGCCCACGGCGCCATCACCGTCGACGCCGGGGCGCGGCGCGCCCTGGTCGAGCGCGGCACGTCGCTCCTACCGGCGGGCGTCACCGATGTGCGGGGGTCGTTCTCCGAGGGCGACGGCGTCGAGATCTGCGGACCCGACGGTGTGGTGTTCGCCAAGGGCATCGCCGCCCACGATGCGGCCTGGGTCAGCGCGGCGAAGGGCCAGCGCACCGACGCACTCGCGGCGGGCGACGATCCCGAAGTCGTCCATCGCGACGACCTCGTGGTGCTCGACGGCTAGTTACGCCTCGGGTTTGTCGGCGGGCTCGGTCTCCGCGTCGGTGATAGCCGGCGCCGCCTCGGCGGCCGGGGCGGCGATGCCGAGCTGTTCCTTGATCTGGGCGAGCTTGGCCACGGCTTCGTTGTCCTGGGCGGCACGCTCGACTTCGAGCATGCGCGTCTCGACCGTCGCCCCTTGAAGCTCGGCGGCGCCGATCGCCTTGGCGTAGCGCGCTTCGATCTTGTCGCGGACTTCGGCGAGGGTGGGGACGTCCTGGCCGACGGCGGCGGTCAGTTGCGTCATCGCCGAGTTCATCTGCTCCTGCATCTTCGCCTGGTCGAGCTGGCTCAGGAGCTTCTGCTTCTCGTTGAGCTTCATCTGGAGTGCGGAGGAGTTCTGCTGCACCGCCGCCTTCGCCTTGTCCGACGCCTCGGTCGCCTGGAGCGACAGCGCCTTGAGGTTCTCGACTTCCTTCTCGATCGACACGAGGCGGCCGGCGAAGGCCTCGGCGGCTCGGGTGTACTCGGCGGCCTTGGCGGTGTCGCCTTTCTTGGTGGCCTCGTCGGCCATCAGCACGGCCTGGCGCGCCGACGAGTTCTGCTTCTCGAGGTCCTCCATCGCCCGTGACAGGCGCATCTCGGTCTGCTTCTGGTTGGCGATGACGCTGGCCGCCTGCTCGGTGAGGCGGCGGTGCTGGTCCTGTGCCTCCTGGATGGCCTGTTCCAACTGCACCTTGGGGTCGGCCTTCTCGTTGAATTTCATGTTGCCCGCGGTGGTGAAGTACCGCCGGATGCGCTGCAGCAGCTTGAACATGGCCGCAGCGTAGCTATTTAGGAGGGGCTGACTTCGGCGATCGCTTGGCGCAGCGCTTCGAGGTCGTCGACGACCGAGTCGACGTCGCCCGCCAGTGCGTCGAGCCCGCCCAGCTGCCCCGTCGCCAACTCGGCGGCGCGGGCGACGGCTTCGTCGAGGCTCTTGGTCAGCGCCGCCAGCTTCTGCTGAGTGTCGGTCTCGCGGGCGCGCATGCGGGTGACGGCGTCCGACGGCGTGTCGGCCACCTCGAGGAGCGCCTTGTGCAGTTGGTAGCCGGTGCGGGCGATGCGCCAGCAGGCGTGGACGCCGTCGGCGACGCGGTCGTCGATGTCGACGAGGCGCTCGCGCAGCGGGCCGTCGGTCACCGTGGCGACGATGCGGCCGAACCGCGTCTGCGCCTGCTGCGCGTCCTGCACGAACGAGCGCCATGGATCGGTGAGCGTGAAGGGGTCGATCCGCTCTTTCTTCGGCTTGCGCCGGAACCAGCTCAACGCGGGTCGCGCCACATGAGCCACACCGACGGCCCCTTGCCGCCGAGCAGCGGAAGCTCGCGCATCACCTCGAAACCGTGACGGTTGTAGAAGGGGATGTTCTTCTCTTTGCTCGACTCGAGGTAGGCGCCGATGCCCTGCTCGTCGCACTTCTCGAGGACGGGGGCGAGCACGGAGGTGCCGACGCCCTTGCCTTGGGCGGCTTGCTCGGTGCCGAGCACCGCGAGGTAGTAGTGCTCGCCCGGCGGGTGGGCGTTCTCGACCTCCAGCAGCGCCCGGAAGGCGCGGGGGAGCGAGGCGCCGAGGATGCGGATGAACGACGGCAGGCTCTTGATCGTGTCGAGGTTGCTCTGGCGCCACCGGCCCGGGGGCGCCCACAGCGCCGCGCCGTTGCGGTCACTGGTCGTCCACGCCTCGTCGTGGGGCAGGTAGTGCTTCGCCAGCTCACGGCCGAAGAACGCTTTGTACGTCTTGGCGCGATTCTTCTGCGGGAAGAGGAACTCGAACACGGGATCGTCGTCGAACGCGCTGGCCAGCGCGGTCGACAGGCGGTCGATGTCGGCCATCGTTGCCTTGCGCACCTCGGACATGGGCTCAACCTATCGCCGGTAGTCTTGGGAAATGGACGTGGCGGCCCAAGACGTTGCGGTACAGGGCGCACTGGTGAAGGCGGCGGCCCCAGCCGTGGCGCTGGCCAGCACCGACGCCAAGAACGCCGCGCTGCTGGCGGCGGCCGACGTGCTGGTTTCGCGCACCGAAGCGATCCTGTCGGCCAACGCCGCCGACGTGGCGCGGGCCGAGGCCGACGGGGTGTCGGCGACTGTCATCGACCGGCTGCGGCTCACACCGGCGCGCATCGAGTCGATGGCCGACGGATTGCGTCAGGTCGCCGCGCTGCCCGACCCGGTCGGCGAAGTGCTCGACGGGTGGGTCCGCCCCAACGGGCTGCGCATCGAGCGCGTGCGCGTGCCCCTCGGCGTGGTGGCGATCATCTACGAGAACCGTCCGAACGTGACGTCCGACGCAGCGGCGCTGTGCATCAAGTCGGGCAATGCCGCGTTCCTGCGCGGGTCGTCGGGCGCGGCCGAGTCGAACCGGGCCATCGCCGAGGCGCTGCGCACCGGCATTGCGAAGGCGGGTTTGCCCGAGGACGCTGTCACCCTTGTCGACGACGTGTCGCGCGAGGCTGCCGTCGAGTTCATGCGCCTGCGCGGCGTCGTCGACTGCCTGATCCCGCGCGGCGGGCCGTCGCTCATCGCGTCCATCCTGGAGAACGCGACGGTGCCTTACGTGATCGACGGCGACGGCAACTGTCACGTGTACGTCGACGCGTCGGCCGACCTCGACATGGCTGAGGCGATCGTGGTCAACGCCAAGACGCAGCGACCGTCGGTGTGCAACGCGGCGGAGTCACTCGTCGTGCACGCGTCGGTCGCCGACGCCTTCTTACCGCGAGTGGCCGCCGCCCTCGAGGGCGTCGAGTTGGTCGGCGACGCGCGGGCGCGGGCGATCGTCGACTCGATGGCCGTGGCCACCGAGGAGGACTTCGCGTCCGAGTTCCTCGACATGAAGATGAGTGTGGCTGTGGTCGACGACCTCGACGCCGCTATCGCCCACGTCAACCGCTACTCGAGCGGTCACACGGAGGCGATCATCACGCGTGACTTGGCGTCGTCGGAACGTTTCACCCACGAGGTCGACGCCGCGGCGGTGATCGTCAACGCGTCGACCCGCTTCACCGACGGCGAGCAGTTCGGCTTCGGCGCCGAAATCGGCATCTCGACCCAGAAGCTCCACGCCCGCGGCCCGATGGGCCTGCGCGAACTCACCACGACGAAGTACGTCATCCACGGGACGGGCCAGATCCGGTCGTGACGGATGTCACGGTCCGCATCGGAACGATGCGGCCGGCGGCGGCGTTGCACAGTGCATGGAGATCCGTCCCATCGAGCCATCCGATGCGCCGGCACTCGTCAAGGCGCACGACCACCTGAGCGACGAGTCGCGTCGGCTCCGCTTCTTCCGGCCCCACCCGGTCCTGTCCGCCAGCGAGGCGTCGTTCTTCACGCACGTCGACCACCACGACCGCGAGGCGTTCGTGGCCGTCGACGGGCCGTTCATCGCTGCGGTCGGTCGGTATGACGTCGTGGCGCCCGGCGTCGCCGAAGTCGCCATCGTGGTCGGCGAGCCGTACCAGCACCACGGCCTCGCCACCGCGCTGCTCGACGCGCTGGCACAACGGGCGCGCGAGGTCGGCATCTCCCGTTTCGTCGCCGACACCATGGGCGAGAACCGGGCGGCGATCGCGCTCATGCGCCACTGGTCACCCAACCGCAAGTCGAGCTTCGACAGCGGCTACATCCACTTCGAGATGCCCCTGTCGGCGTGACAAACCACCCTGTGTGCGGGATTGCTCCGGCATTCGCCGGAGCAAGTCCGCACACGGGGCCCGCGTGGACAGAATGGGCGGGTGCTGCCTGTCTCGTGGACGACCATCCGCCTGTTCATTCATGTGCTCGCCGCCACGGTGTGGGTCGGCGGGCAGTTGACGCTCGCCGGACTCGTGCCAGGGTTGCGGGCGCTGGGCGAGGACGCGCCGCGCACGGTCGCCCGGCGGTTCAACCGGATCGCGTGGCCGGCGTTCGGCGTCCTCGTCGTCACCGGGATCTGGAACGTGATGACGGTGAACCCGCAGTGGGACACCGCCTACGGCCGCACCGTGATGGTCAAGGTGCTCGTCGTGGCCGTCGCCGGCGTGTCGGCGTTCCTGCACACCATCGCGCGCTCGAAGGCCGCGCTGGCCGTGTTCGGCGCGCTCTCGGCGCTGGGGGCGCTCGGCGCGCTGTTCATCGGGATCCAACTGCACTAGCCATGGCCATCCGCATCCGTCCGATCGAGCCGGCCGACGGGCCCAAGCTCGTCGATCTCCACGAGAGCCTGAGCGACGTGACGCGCCACTACCGGTTCTTCTCCCCGCATCCGCACCTGACGCCGGCAGAAGTCGACCGCTTCAGTCATGTCGACCACGTCGATCGCGAGGCGCTGGTGGCGGTGGACGGCGACGACAACGTCGTCGGCGTCGGGCGCTTCGACCGGACGGGCGACGACATCGGCGAGGTGGCCTTCGTGGTGACCGACCGTCTCCAGGGGCAAGGGATCGGTTCGCGTCTGCTCGAGGCGCTCGGGGAGTGGGGCCGCGCGCACGGCGTCGCCCGCTTCGAGGCGGACGTGCTCGCCGACAACCGCTCGATGATGCACGTGTTCCGCAAGTGGGCTCCGGGCACGTCGGTCACCTTCTGCGACGGCGTGCTGCACTTCGACATGCCGATCCCGACCCGGGTCGGGCAAAACTAGACCGAGCGGTCAAGTTCTCAATTAGTGTCGGCTGGTAATGGAGACCATGAGCACTGATCACCGGTTCGAATCCGTCGCCGAAGTTCGGCAAAAGCTGCACGACGTGGCCTATCTCGCCGACGACGGCATCGCCGGTGTCGTGCACCTCGCCGACCGCCTGGGCAAGCCGGTGCTCGTCGAAGGACCGGCTGGTACCGGCAAGACGCAGCTGGCCAAGTCGGTGGCCGAGATCACCGGCGCCCGGTTGATCCGCCTCCAGTGCTACGAGGGGCTCGACGAGGCCAAGGCGCTCTACGAGTGGAACTACAAGAAGCAGCTGCTCCGCATCCAGGCCCAGCGCAACGCCGAGGAGTCGGGCACCTGGAAGGAGATCGAAGAGGACATCTTCGGCGAGGAGTTCCTCATGACCCGCCCGCTGCTCGAGGCCATCCGCGCCGAAGAGCCCGTGGTTCTGCTGATCGACGAGGTCGACCGCGTCGAGGTCGAGACCGAAGCGCTGCTGCTCGAGATCCTCTCTGAGTACCAGGTGTCGATCCCCGAACTCGGCACAGTGACGGCCAAGCAGATCCCGCTCGTGTTCCTGACGTCGAACAACACCCGTGAGCTGTCCGAAGCGCTCAAGCGTCGCTGCCTGTTCCTCCACATCGACTACCCGTCGCTCGAGCGCGAGAAGGAAATCGTGGTCACCCGCGTCGAGGGCATCACCGATCACCTCGCCGATCAGATCGTGCGCATCGTGCGTTCCATCCGCTCGCTCGACCTCAAGAAGCACCCGTCGGTTTCCGAAACGCTCGACTGGGCCCGCACGCTCGTGCTGCTCGGCATTCAGTCGATCGACGCCGAGCAGGCCAAAGAGACGCTGCACATCCTGCTCAAGTACCAAACCGACATCGCCAAGGCGACGAAGGAACTCTCCGACTCCTAATGCTTGACCTCCTCAACGGGTTCGTCGGTGAACTGCGCAACGCGGGGCTCCCGGTCAGCCTGACGGAGTCGATCGACGCCATGGAGGCGGTCAAGCACGTGCCGCTCGAAGACCGCGAGGCCTTCAAGTACGCGCTGGGCGCCACGATGGTGAAGTCCGCTGCGCACTGGCGCGCCTTCGAGACGGTGTTCGAGGTGTACTTCTCGACGCGGCTGGCCCCGCCCGAAGGCGGCGACGGCAACGGCGCGCTTGACGAAGCCGCGCTCGAAATGCTGCGCGAGATGCAACAGAGCGGCGAGCAAGCGGGCGGTGGTCTCGACGGCCTCACGCCTGAGCAACTCGCCGAGATGCTCTACAAGGCGTTGATGAACGCCGATGACGCCATGATCAAGGCGCTCGCCAAGCAGGCCGTCGCTCGCTACGCCGGGATGGAGCCGGGCCGTCCCGTCGGCGGTACGTATTACCTGTATCGCACCCTGCGCAACCTCGACCTCGAGGGAATGCTCGAACGCATGATGCAGGAGGCGCAGAACGAGGCCGACGACGGCCAACTCACGAGTCTCGAAGAACGCCTCGCCCACGACGAGTACCAGTCCCGCATCGAGAAGCTGCGCCAGGAGATCGAAGCCGAGATCCGCCGGCGTCTGGTGGCCGATCGCGGTCCCGAAGCGATGGCGCGGACGCTGCGCAAGCCGTTGCCCGAAGACATCGACTTCATGCACGCGTCCAAGGAGGAGCTGGCGAGCCTGCGCAAGGCGATCGCCCCCTTGACGCGCAAGCTGGCGGTGCGCCTGGCCCGCAAGCGCCGGCACGGGCGCAAAGGCCCGCTCGACTTCCGCAACACCGTGCGCCACTCGCTGTCCTACGGCGGCGTGCCGGCGGAGCCGAAGTTCAAGTACCCGCGGCCCTCGAAGCCCGAGTTGGTGATCATCGCCGACATCTCAGGCTCGGTCGCCGCGTTCGCCCGCTTCACGCTGCACCTGACGTACGCGCTGAACACGCAGTTCTCGAAGGTGCGCTCCTTCGTGTTCATCGACGGTGTCGACGAGGTGACGGAGTTCTTCACCGGCGTCGAGGACATCACCGACGCGATCACGCGCGTCAACAACGAAGCCGACGTGATCTGGGTCGACGGCCACTCCGACTACGGCCACGCCTTCGAAGTGTTCTGGGAGCGCTGGGGCAAGGAGCTCAACCCCAAGACCTCCGTGCTTCTCCTCGGCGACGCCCGCAACAACTACCACGCGGCGCAGAGCTGGGTCGTGCACGAGATGAACAAGCGGGCGCGCCACGTCTACTGGCTCAATCCCGAGCCGCGTTCGTACTGGGATACCGGCGACTCGATCGTCTCCGAGTACGGCACCCACTGCGACGGCGTCTACGAGTGCCGCAACCTGCGCCAGCTCGAGAACTTCGTCGGCCTGCTCGACTGAAGCCGATTACGAGGCGAGGCGACCGTGCGGGACGCCGAACACTTCGGTCATGTCCTCGCCGGCGTCGAAGCGGGCGAACCACTCTTCGGCGTACGCGGGCAGCGGCTGCGCCTGGTGGTCGTAGGTACTCGTCAGCGAACGCAGTGATCTGACCAGCGCGGTCACGAGCCCCGATACGGGCACGTCCGCCAGCGGATTCGCCGGCCCGCGCCAAACGAGGCGCTGGAAGCGACCGCCGTAGTGCGCGGCACCGGCCTCGCCCGGGACGGCCGCTTGGAATCCGCGCTGGAGCGCCTCCATGCAGCCGTCGAGGTGACGCACGACCGAGGGGAAGGCCCGGATCTTGTAGGCGGCGTCGCCGACGACGTGGTCGTAGACGATGACCGCCGAGCTCCGGTGCTCGACTTCCTCGCAGAAGTGCCACAGCGTGAGGGACGCGACGCGCGCATCGCCATCGGCGAGCAGCGTGTGGCGGTGATCCATGATCATCTTGAACGTCGGCGTGAAGGTGCCCTCCAGCCCGGCGGCGTAGGCGAGGTGGTACTCGAGGGCATGCGCCTCGAACAGCGCGTCATAGCGGGCGACGATGTCGTCGAGCACGGCCTGGAGCCCGGGGTACTGGTCGATGAGCGCGTTCACGTGGCGGCGGTGCGTGGCGGCGTGGACGGCCTCCTGCTGCCGGAACAGCTGCGCCTCTTCCAACACGTCGGGATCGGTAATGCGCGATTCGGCTTCGCGCATCGTCCGCACGAAGTACTTCTCGAGGCCGATGACCCAGAACGAGATGGCGTTCACGAATACCGAGATCGCCTTGTTGGACGGGTTCCAGTGGAAGTCGACGTCGTCGAAGGTGAAGGGAATCCGGCGCACTTGGAGGTCACTCATAGCGGCAATCTAAAATGTGAGTAGGTATTCATGTCCAGGACCATTTTCCGGCAGGAGGTCGCCGTGCCCACTGGGTCGCACAAAAGACCGGCGTCACCTGGAGCTTCGCGACGCCGCACGCCCACTCAGGAACGGTCGCAGCGGCTGGTGGCGTGCTTGATCGACGCCACTGCTCAGGTTCTTTCCGAGGTCGGGCTCGACCAGCTGAGCACCAACAAGGTCGCCAAAGCCGCCGGCGTGGCTGTGGGTTCGATCTACCAGTACTTCCCCGACAAGGAGGCGCTGGTGCGGGCGGTCGTCCAGGACCGCTCCGCGCGCCTCACCCAGCTCGCGGTCGACCGCATGGCCGCCGTGCGCGAGCTTTCGTACACGCAGGCCGCCGAGACCGTTCTGCGCGCCGCCGTCGACTTCTTCGCCGCCGAGCCCGGCGTCACCGAAGTGCTGGCGCCGTACCTGGCGGCGGCGCCGTCGCGGCCCGAAGCGCACAGCGCCGTCGCCCACGTCCACGACCTGACGAAGGACTACCTCAGCGTCGCCGCGGCCGACCTCGACGTTCCCGACATCGACCTCGCCGTGTACATCTCGATCGGCGTCGTCAGCCAGTTCGCGCCGCGCATCGCCACCGTCACCGACGAAGCGACACGCGAGCGGCTCATCGCCGAAGTCGTGCGGCTACTGGCGCGCTACGTAGGTGGCTAGGCGGCGATTGACAGCGTCGCCACGTTGGCGGGGGTGGGGCTGGCGCCCGCCGTCGCCGGGTGGAAGGCGACGGTCGCGCCGCTCGACGCGGTGTTGCTCGTCGGTGGTTGCCGGACGGTGACCGTGAAGGTCACGACGCGCGAGCCCCCGGCGGGGATGTTGCCCAGCGCCGCGATGACGGATGCACTCCTGACGGTGCACGCCGCGCCGCACGGCGAGCCGTCGACCAGCACATCGGTTGGCGCCTGCAGCTGGCTCAACGCGTCGCGCAAGGTCGCATTGCCCGGCGCGCCGCCGGAGTTGGCCACGGTGATCGTCACGCGGACCACGTCGCCGGGCAGGAGCGAGCCGCCGTCGAGGTCGCTGAGCTGGTGCGACGACACGCCGACGACGGCGGCCTGCACCGTGCTCGACACGTTGGCGGGCGACAGCGGTACGGGCCGCGCCGCGAGCCCGACGTCGGCCATCGCGTACTGCACCCCGGTCGGTGCTTGCGTGATGACCTGACCGTTGGTGTCGGCGTCGTCCACGCCGACGACGAGCGTCCACACCGACGCTCCACCGTTGGCCGCCACGGTGGTCGAGCCGTCGCTGCGCGACGTGAGCGTCGTCCCGGCGGGCGGGACGAATCCCGCAGGGAGACCCGACAGCTGCGCGGGTGTCGCCGAGCTGTTCGTGAACGTCAGCGTGTACGTGAGCGGACGACCGACGCGGATGTTGTGCTTGTCGACGGTGAGCTTCCCCCTGAGGGCCTCGGCAACCGCGATCGTTGCCGTCGCCGCCGACTTGTCGGACGAGTCCGCGCCGAGCGTGCCGCTCACGGTGATCTGGAGGTGGACACCGCCGGTGCCGGGCGGGGCGACGACCCGCGCGGTACCGGTCGCGGGAGTCGTCGTCCCGGCGGCAACGCTCGTCGGCGGCGACGGGAACGACGCGGAATCGAGCCCGCTCGTGCCGGCGCCGGCGGCGACGTTCGTCACAGTGAGATCGTCAGCGCCGGGATCGACCGAGACCGAGTAGCCGACGGACACGGTGTCGCCGACGTGCGCGCTCGCCGGCGGCGGCGTGGTGATGGCAACGTGCCAGTCCTGGGGGGCCACGTCGTTGTCGTAAATCTCGACATAAGCCTCGGCGCCGTTCACGAGGACCCGAAACACCTCTGGGTCCTCGACGATGTCGTCGTCCGTGATCGGCACGCTGAAGGTTTGGGTCACGATGCCGGGTCCGAAGACGAGCGTGCCTTCCGTCGCGGTGTAGTCCTCGGGTGCCGTCGCGTTCGCGGTGGCTGGATTCGTGATGTCCGGCGGCAAGGTCAGGCCGCTCGACGTGCCGTCGGCGGTGTCGTAGTCGACGGTGTCGCTCGTGTCGGTGGCGCTCGTGCGGGTGACGCTGACGAGAACCGAGGTGTCTCCCTCGCTCACCCCGGAGATCGGGTCGATCACATAAGTCCCAGTCGTCGTCGCCCGGGCCGGTGGCGCCCCCAGGGCCGTTGCGCCGGCAGTGATCATGAACACGACAACGACGAAGCGCAGCACGCGTGAGGTCACGCGGCGAACGCTACTGCGGCGCTTGAAACTCCAGCCGGTTGCCGAAGGGGTCGAAGACGAAGATGCGGTCGACGCCTGCGAGTGGGTCGTCGTCTTTGACCTCGTAGCCGTCGGCGCGGGCGGCCTCGCCGAGCGTGCGCACTTCGTCCACCCGGAACGCCACGTGCGCCTTGCGGGCCGGGCGGAAGTCGGCCTCGACGCCGATGTGGACGTGCACCGCGCCGCGCTCGAACCAGCAGCCGCCGCGGCCGGCCAGTTCCGCCGGCTTGGGCACTTCGGTCAACCCGAGGAGGCCGCCGTAGAAGGCGCGGGCGCGGTCTTCCTCGCCGACGGGAATGGCCAACTGCACGTGGTCGATGCCTTCGATGTTCACACCGCCTCCACGGCGTCGCCGACCGCCACGAGACCCGCCTGGGTTATCGCGCAGTACACGCCGAGGTTGTTGTCGTGCCCGTCGCGGATCGTCGTGCCGATCTTCATGTCCCGCTCGAATCCGGGCTGGGCCCGCGACGGCATCGAGCAGCGCGGCGTCTTCATGATGACCTCGGTCTCGACGGCCCCGAGGGCGATGGTCGACCAGCCGTCCTCGACGAAACCGTCGTCGTCGGTTTCGACCAGCGCCGTGGGCCGGAACCGGCGCACGTCCCACACACCGTCGGGATGCAGCGCCGCGGCGGCGCGCAGGCTCGACGTCGTGAGGAAGTGGGCGTCCGCCAAGTCGAGCCACGTGCCGGGCGGCCCCGGCCAGTCGAAGACGGGCGTCGACTCGTCCGACATCCCGGTGTACATCTCCATCGGGTAGACGGCGTCGGTTGGCGGTGGCTCGAGGCGCACCTCCTTGTCGAGCCACGCCGAGAGCGCGGCGTGCACGCCCGGGTCGCCGGCGGCGTATTCGGCGCCGTCGGGCAGCGTGACGACGACGTCGCCGCCCTCGAGGCGCGCCGACGCCATCAGTAGTTCCGCGTAGCGCTTGCCCGACAGCACCTTGCGGGCCCCGGCGTCGACCACCGCCAGCATGCGATCGCCGACGGCGCCCCCCGAACCGAGGCTCAGTTGCTCGACGCGCTCGCCCTGCATCGACTTGACCGGGTAGCGCCACAGTTCGGCGACGACCCCGCTCACGGCGTCTCGATCTCGGCGAACACGCCGAAGTGGTCGGAGCCGAACGCGCCGGTCAGCGCCCGGTTGCACACGACGTCGCAGAACGCCACGCGCCCGGCGCCCTTGGTGTCGTCTTTGCGCCAGCCGCTGAAGATGTAGTCGATGCGCCGGTCGGGTTCTCGCTCGACCGCCGCGTTGGTGTTGCGGTTGTCCCAGGTGAAGCCGTCGCCGCGACCCCCGGCCACGCGCCACGCGTCCTGGAAGTAGGTGGATCGCCCTTCGAGTGACGTGGAGCCCGTCAGGAACCGGATCTCGGTCGAGTCGGGCTCGGCGTTGAAGTCGCCGCACAGGACCGGCGGGAGGGGACCGGTGGCATCGGCGTGCTGGCGAATGAAGTCGTCGATCTCGAGGACCTCGCGTTCGCGGATGTTGCCCTCGTCGTAGCGCCACACGAGGTGGGTGCTGAAGATGTCGTAGTCGTTGGTGCGGGCGTGGAGGATGCAGCGCTGCACTTCGTCGAGTCGGCCGGGCGGGTTCGAGGTGAGGTCGGCGTCGTGTTGCGCGTCGATCGGCCAGCGCGACATGACGGCGTTGCCGAACTTGGCGGCGCCGTCCATCACATCGCGGCCGGTGTACGCGATGTGCCACTCGCCGTCGGTGTGCTCGGCGATCCAGTCGGCCTGGTTCTTGCCGTCGGGCGACTCGATCACCTCTTGCAGGCACACGACGTGCGGCTCGAGGTGGTCGATCCACGCCACGATGTCCTGGCGCCGGGCGCGCCAGTCGCCCATGACGTTCCAGATGTTGAGGGTGAGGACGCGCAGCACAATCAGGCAAGCGCGCTAACGAACTCGTTGATGTACCCCGCGCCCTCCACCGGATTCTGGAGCGGCCAGAAGTGTCCCGTTTCAAACGTGACTTCCTTGGCGCCCAGCACCCGCGCGACTTCGCTACTCGGTTCGGTGCCGCCGGTGAAGGGGTCGCCCGTGAGCGTGAGGACCATGCACGGCTTTTCCGAGTGTTTGTAGCCGTCGCCCCAGTCCTTGTGCGGGTTCGGCGTCGCCGACCGGTAAAGGTCGAGGATGCACGTGCCCATCACCGGATCACTCATGCGCGTGAGCTTCAGCGCCGCCTTCTCGTCGAGGCCGAACATCTGCATGAGCGGCGCCCGCTCCTCGGGCGTCGACGCTTCTTGCTGCTCGAAGAACTTCTCGCCTTCGCCGGGCGTCTGCCAGATCTGGGCGAAGTCGTGCCAGACGTAGTCGGGGTGGATGACACCGGCGACGTCGATCGTCCACGACCGCACCGCGTCGGGATAATGCGTGCCGATACGCGCCGTGAAGCCGCCGCCCCAGTCGTGGCCGACGAGGTCGATCGGACCGTCTATGCCCCGGAGTTCGCCGAGGACCCAGTCGACGTAGGCGTCCTTGGTGGCGCTGAACCCGTCGGGTCGGGCGCAGCCGAACCCCGGGAGGCGCAGGGCGATCGACGGCTGCTCGAGGTGGTCGCGGACGTCGTCCCAGATGTCGGCGGTCTCGGGGACTCCATGCAGCAGAACGACTGTCATGGAGAAAGACGCTAATTACAAAATCATGCCTGCGCCGACGGTGGCGTTGGTCGCCTCGTCGATGAGGATGAACGACCCCGTGGTGCGGTTGCGGCGGTACTCGTCGGCCATCAGCGGCGCTGTGGTGCGCAGCAGGACGCGGCCGATCTCGTTGAGGGCGAGGTCGCCGGCGCTTTCGTCACGATGCAGCGTGTTGACGTCGAGGCGGTAGCGCAGTTCCTTGACGATGGCGCGCGCTTCGTTCGTCGTGTGCTTGATGGCGTACTTGCCGCCCACCTGCATCGGGCGATCGTTGAACCAGCACACCATCGCTTCGACGTCCTGAGACGGCGCCGGATGGTTGCCGACGCGGCAGATCATGTCGCCGCGCGACACGTCGACGTCGTCTTCGAGTCGCATGGTCACCGACATCGGCGGGAACGCTTCGTCCACCGGGCCTTCGTAGGTGTCGATCGACGCGATCTTGGTGGTGAGCCCGGAAGGCAAGACCATCACGTCGTCGCCCGGGCGGAACACGCCGCCCGCGACCTGACCGGCGTAGCCGCGGTAGTCGTGGTGCTCGTCGTTGAGCGGGCGGATCACGTACTGCACGGGGAAGCGGGCGTCGACCAGGTTGCGATCCGACGCGATCTCCTGCTCCTCGAGGTGCGTCAGCAGCGGCAGGCCGCGGTACCACGGCATGTTCTGCGACGGCTCGACGACGTTGTCGCCCTTGAGCGCGCTGATCGGGATGAACGTCAGGTCGGCGATCTCGAGGCGCGTGGCGAACTCGCGGAACTCGTCGCGGATCGAGTCGAAGACCTTCTCGTCGTAGTCGACGAGGTCCATCTTGTTGATGCACACGACGATGTGGGGGATCTGCAGCAGCGTTGCCAGGAACGTGTGGCGCCGGCTCTGCTCGACCAGGCCGTTGCGGGCGTCGACGAGCACGAGGGCGACGTCGGCGGTCGACGAGCCGGTGACCATGTTGCGCGTGTACTGCACGTGACCCGGGGTGTCGGCGATGATGAACTTGCGCCGCGGGGTGGCGAAGTAGCGGTAGGCGACGTCGATGGTGATGCCCTGCTCGCGCTCGGCGCGCAGACCGTCGGTCAGCAGCGCCAGGTTCACGTAGTCGAGACCGCGCCGCTCCGATGCGTCTTCGACGGCGGTCAACTGGTCTTCGAAAATGCTCTTGGCGTCGTAGAGCAGGCGGCCGATGAGCGTCGACTTGCCGTCGTCGACGGAACCCGCCGTGGAAAAGCGCAACAACTCCATGGCTAGAAGTAGCCCTCTTTCTTGCGGTCTTCCATCGCCGCTTCGGTGAAGCGGTCATCGGCGCGGGTGGCGCCGCGTTCGGTGATGCGGCTCGACGCCACCTCGTCGATGATGGCGTCGATGGTGGCGGCGGTCGACTCGACGGCTCCGGTGCAGCTCATGTCGCCCACCGTGCGGTAGCGCACGATGCGGCGCTCGGGCGTCTCGCCGGGCAGCAGCTGCATGAACGGCGCCGTCGACAGCAGCATGCCGTCGCGCTCGAACACTTCGCGCTCGTGGCTGAAGTAGATGGAGGGGATCTCGAGGTTCTCGCGGCGCAGGTACTGCCACACGTCGAGCTCGGTCCAGTTGGAGATCGGAAAGGCGCGGATGTGCTCGCCCTTGCGCACGCGGCCGTTGTAGAGCGACCACAACTCGGGGCGCTGGTTCTTCGGGTCCCACTGCCCGAACTCGTCGCGGAAGGACAAGAAGCGCTCCTTGGCGCGAGCTTTCTCCTCGTCGCGCCGGGCGCCACCGAAGGCGGCGTCGAAGCCGTACTCCTCGATGGCGTCGAGCAGGGTGGTGGTCTGCAAGCGGTTGCGCGACGCCCGCGGCCCCGTCTCCTCGACGACGCGTCCCTTCGCGATCGACTCCTCGACGCTGGCGACGATCAAGCGCTCGCCGAGTTCGGCGACGCGGCGGTCGCGAAACTCGATCGCCTCGGGGAAGTTGTGCCCGGTGTCGACGTGCATGATCGGGAACGGGAACTTGCCGGGACGGAACGCCTTTTCGGCGAGGCGCAGCAGGATGATCGAGTCCTTGCCGCCGGAGAACAGCAGCACCGGGCGCTCGAAGGTCGCGGCGACCTCGCGCATGACGAAGATGGCTTCGGACTCGAGCATGTCGAGGTGCGACAGTTCGAATCGGTTACGTGAATCGGTGGCAGTGGGCATCGGGAAAGAGAAAGCCTAAAGGTGCAGGCCGCACTCCGTCTTATCGCGGCCCACCCAGCGTCCGCTTCGCGGATCTTCGCCCTCGCCGACCGGTTTGGTGCACGGCCAGCAGCCGATGGACGGGTAGCCCTGCTCGGTCAGTGGATTGACGGGAACGTCGTGGTCCTGGATGTAGCCGTCGACGTCTTGCTGGGTCCAGTTGGCGAGCGGGTTGATCTTGATCAGGCCGCGCAGGTCGCGAGCGACGATCGGTGCGTTGGCCCGCGTCTCGGCTTCGTCACGGCGCAGGCCCGACATCCACGCTTCCTTGCCGGCGAGGGCGCGGTCGAGCTGGCCCACCTTCACCGCCGAGCAGCAGTTCTCGGGATCGACCTTCCACAACTCTTCGTCGTGGGTCGGCACCGTCATCATGCGCAGGTTGAGGCCGTACTTGCGCCGCACCTTCTCGACCGTCTCGAGCGTTTCGGGGAAGTGGTAGCCGGTGTCGATGAAGACGACCTCGATCGGCTCGTACACCTTCCACGCCAAGTCGACGAGCACGGCGTCGGTCATCGACGCCGTGAGACACAGGTGCGGGGCGAAGTTGTCGACAGCCCAGCGGATGATCGCGCTCGGCGACGCCGATTCGAACGACGCGCTGATGTCGCGCAGCTCCGCGTCGGTGAAGCCGTCGGCGGTTGCTATGGGTGCAACGCTTGCCACAGCTCCTCCACGGTCTCTTCGAGCGGCTTGCCGCTGGTGTCGATCCGGATCTCCGGATCGATCGGCGCCTCGTACGGATCGTCAACGCCGGTGAGGCCCGACAGCTTCCCTTCGCGTTGCTTGGCGTACAGACCCTTGACGTCGCGCTCGGAGCACAACTCGACGGGCGTGGCGACGTGCACCTCGACGAAGCGGCCTTCGTGCTTGGCGCGGACCTCGTCACGGGCGTCGCGGTAAGGGGCGATGACGGGGCAAATGGCGACGACGCCGTGGCGGGACAGCAACTCGGCCACGAAGCCGATGCGGCGCACATTGGTGCGGCGATCCTCAGCCGACAGGCCGAGGTCGGCAGTGAGCCCTTCGCGGATCACGTCGCCGTCGAGCACCTCCACCCGCTGCCCGGCTTCGATGAACTTCTTCTCGAGCGCGTAGGCCAGTGTCGTCTTGCCCGACGACGGCAACCCCGTGAGCCAGATCGTCGCTCCCTGAGAAACGTCGATCACGTCGCGCATTCAGACTCTCCGAGTTCGACTTCGTACGGACCTGTCTCGTCGTAGTCGACGTAGTAATCGGGGCCCTCGTCGGGTTTGGGGAACCAGTCGAGGTCGCGCACCGCGTCGGTGAGTACTCCCACACCGCCGATGCGCTCCATGTAGGCGGGGAACGTCTCGCCGAGGTTGCGCTCGCTGGCGAATTTGCCGATGACCCGCACCGCGGCCTCGCCGCAGTTCTTGGCGGGAAGTCGCAGCGCCTTCTGGCCGAACGCCACCATGGTGTCGGCGAGGTGACCGCCGAGCAGCATTTGGTAACCGGGAGCGGACTGCCCGTGGGCACGGCGCTCGACACCCATGAAGCCGATGTCGGCCACGTGGTGCTGGCCGCACGAGTTGGTGCAGCCCGAGATGTTGATGCGGATGCCGCCGACGTCGCCGAGACCGGCTTCTTCCAGGGCGACGCCGATGGCGTCGGCCAGCCCACGCGACTGCGTCACCGCGAGGTTGCAGGTGTCAGCGCCGGGGCACGACACGACGTCGCGGGCGAGCTCAGCACCCGGCTCGGCCATCCCGATGGCGGCGAGGCGCTCGTAGAGCTGCGGGATCTGTTCTTCGGTCAGGTCACGGAACGCGATGTTCTGGCGGTTGGTCAACCGGACCGAGGCGTTGAACTCGCGCTGGATGTTGGCGAGGGCGCGGAACTGCTCGCTGGTCACGTCGCCGAGGCGGGCGTAGGCGATGGCCGACACGGTGCCCTTGGCGTTGCCGCGGATCACGTTCGCCTGCTCCCAGCGCGTGAAGGGATTCGTGCCGTTGATCGTGACCGAGACACCGCCGGTGTAGCCGACCGAGTCGGCCTCGACGCCCGTGGCCATGCCCGCCGGGTCGTCGCCGACGTCGACTACGTGGGCCGGCACGCCGCCGGGGTAACCGACCGAACCGATGAGGAAGCGACGCTCCTTGAGGACGCGCTCTTTCACCTCGTCGGGGCCCATCTGGTCCATGACCCACTTCAGGCGGGCGCGCAGCTTGTTGTCGCGGTTGCCGTAGTGGTCGAAGGTCCGCAGGACGGCCTCGATGGTGGCGAGCAGGTCGTCGCGCGGCGTGAAGTCCTCGAGGGCGATCGCCGGGTGTGGGTTGGCCCCGAGGCCGCCGCCGATGAAGACGCGGAAGCCCTTCTCGACGGTGCCGTCGGGCAGCGGTCGACCGACGGCGACGACGCCGACGTCGTTGAACATCGCCTGCCCGCAGTCGGTGGCGCAGCCCGAGAAGTTGATCTTGAACTTGCGCGGGAGGCGCTGGGCGTAGGGGTGGCGAACGAAGTAGCGGAAGGTCGCCTCGGCCCACGGCGTGATGTCGAGCACTTCGAACGGGCAGGCCCCGGCGAGGTGGCAGCCCATGACGTTGCGCACGGTGTCGCCGCACGCCTCGCGCGTCGTCATGCCGACCGAACCGAGGTCGCGCAGCACGGCGGGCACGCGGGTCAGCTCGACGAAGTGGAACTGGATGTTCTGACGCGTGGTGATGTGGCCCCAACCACGCGAGTACGTATCCGCGATGTGGGCCATCATCTCGAGCTGCTCGGGACTGATCCCGCCGTAGGGGATCTTCACCCGCACCATCTGGTTGGTGCCGCCCTGGCGCTGGCCGTAGATGCCGTTGCCGAGGCGGAACACCCGGAAGCGGTCGTCGTCGGTGCCGTTGGCGAGGTAGCGCTCGAGCTCCATTTCGAAGCGAGCGACGTCCCTGGCGATCAGCGGGTCGGAGATGACGGGATGCTCAGCGATGGTCATAGGAGAGGGTTCCTTCCTCGGGCGTGCGAGGTGGACGAGTCAGCGTACTAAAACCCGACCTATTCGCTCAACATTCCGCGCTCCCGCACGAAGTCACTAGAGGCGGAGTAGTTCGGCGACGCGGAACGCCAAGTCGAGCGACTGCCGGGCGTTGAGGCGGGGGTCGACCATCGTCGTGTAGTTGGTGGCGAGGTCGCCTTCGGCGACGACGTCGGAACCGCCGAGGCACTCGGTGACGTTGTCGCCCGTCAACTCGACGTGGATGCCACCAGGCCAGGTGCCGTGGGCGCGGTGGACGGAGAAGAAGGTCTCGACCTCGGCGAGGATCGACTCGAGGTGGCGCGTCTTGTGGCCCGTGGAGGACGTGAACGTGTTGCCGTGCATCGGGTCGCACACCCACACGACCGACGCGTCGACCTCGTGCACCGCGTCGAGCAGACGCGGTAGGTGCTCGCTCACGTGGTCGGCGCCGAGACGCGTGATGAGCGTGAGCCGGCCCGGCTCGTTGTCGGGATTCAGCACCCGGCACAACGCCACGACGTCGTTGGGATCGGCGGCCGGACCGATCTTCACGCCGATCGGGTTCTTGATGCCGCGGAAGAACTCCACGTGGGCGCCGTCGAGTTCACGCGTGCGCTCGCCGATCCACACGAAATGCGCCGAGCAGTCGTAGTAGTCGCCGGTGAGGGAGTCCTTGCGGGTGAGCGCCTCTTCGTAGGGCAGCACGAGCGCCTCGTGGCTGGTGAAGAAGTCGACCTGGTGCAGCGCCGACTCGGCGGTGAGGTCGATACCGCAGGCGCGCATGAACCGCATGGCGCGGTCGATCTCGGCCGCCACCTGGTCGTAGCGCTGGCCCTCGGCCGACGACGCCACGAACTGCTGGTTCCAGGTGTGCACCTGCGACAGGTCGGCGAAGCCGCCGGTGGCGAAGGCGCGCACGAGGTTCAGCGTCGACGCCGACTGGTGGTACGCCTGGATGAGGCGCTGCGGGTCGGGCAGGCGGGCTTCGAGTGTCGGGGCGTCGTCGTTGACGTTGTGGCCGCGGAAGCTCGGCAGCTCGACACCGTTGACCGTCTCGAAGTCGGCCGAGCGCGGCTTGGCGAACTGGCCGGCCATACGGCCGATCTTCACGACGGGCACACCGGAGCCGTACGTGAGCACGACGGCCATCTGGAGGATGACCTTCATCTTGTCCCGGATGTTGTCCGCCGAGAACTCGTGGAACGACTCGGCGCAGTCGCCGGCGATCAGGACGAAGGCGTCGCCCGCCGCCACCTGCGCCAGCTGGCGCTGCAGACCCCGGGCCTCGCCGGCGAACACCAGCGGCGGTAGCCCGGCGAGGGTCTTCTCCGCTTCGGCGAGCGCGGCGGCGTCAGGCCACGTGGGCTGCTGCTTTGCTGGTTTGTCTTTCCAGCTCGCGGGCGTCCAGGCCTTCGTCGTCACAGAACAATGTTCGCCGCCCGGGGCCGCGATGGCAAAGCGGTTGCTACTCAGCCCGCTCCAACGTGAGGCCGCACCGCGTGAGGAGGGGCTCGACCCGTTCGAGCTTCTCGTCGGGAACGAGCAAATGGTTCCATCCCGCGGGGTCGAAGCTGACGTCGGAACCGATGAACGCGGCGTCGGCGTGCAACCGGATGTCGGTGTAGCGGACCTGTTGGCGGATGGCGTCGATCGCCTTGGCGTCCCCGCTCGGCAGCACCTCGCAGAACACGATCGGGCGATGGGTCTTGAGTATCCGCAGGGCGCCGCGCAGGACGGATGCCTCCATGCTCTCGACATCGATCTTCAAAAGCGTGGCCCGGCCGGGGCTCGCCGACTCGTCATAGGCGTCGAGCGTGAGCACCCGCACGTCGATGGCGTCGCTGTACTCCTCTTTGAAGCTGGCGGAGAGCGTGGCGCTCGTCTCGACGAGGCCGTGGTCTTGCAGGGGCACGTACAACGTCGCCTCGCCGGGCGCGCTGCTGAGGGCGGCTGGTTCGACGTGGACGCGGTCGGAGCATCGGTTGACGCGCAGCGTCGATTTCAGATTGGCCAGTACCGGCGGGAACGGCTCGAAGGCCACCACCTTG
This sequence comes from Acidimicrobiales bacterium, assembly GCA_035546775.1. Classification (NCBI taxonomy): domain Bacteria; kingdom Bacillati; phylum Actinomycetota; class Acidimicrobiia; order Acidimicrobiales; species Acidimicrobiales bacterium. Next base: position 181,486 of record DASZWD010000072.1, on the reverse strand, counting down.
TTGGCACGCGCGACGCGGGCGGCGACGACGGAGTAGAAGCCGGTATTGGCTCCGATGTCGTAGACCACGCCGGGAAACGTTGCTGCGCAGGCGGCGAACACCGTCGGCATCGGTGGCTCGAAGCCGGTCCATCCGGACTCGCGCAGGGCGGTCGCGATCTGATCCCGACCGGCGCGACCTGGCAGCCGGACCGTCACCCGCACGCCGCCGGTGGCGACCTCCGGTACCGAAACGGTGACGAGATCAAGACTGAGCTGACGCAGCTTCGCCGCCGCCGAACGCGCGCCTCCGTAGCGCGCCGCGCCGGCGAGGGTTCGGCACACCCATGGGTGCGTCGCGATCGCATCGCGGACGCGCGTCCGCGCCTGTCTTGCTTCGGTCACGCGGTCATCATTGCCAACTACGCCGGCAGGCGCCGTGCCGGCAACGCGGTGGCCACGTAGGCGGCGGCAGCGAGGGCCACGACGCCGGAGATCATCAGCGGGACGCGGCCGTTGTCGTGCCAGGCGAAACCGGCCCACAACCCGGCGATCAACACGGCGCCGCCGGTGGCGGCTTGCAGCGTGCCCTGCGTGCGACCCTGCACCTCGTTGGGGACGAGTTTGCTCACCCACGACTTGCCCACGCCGTCGGTCGCCGCCTGGAAGCCGCCGTAGATCATGAACAGCGGCCACACCCAGTAGCTCTTGGTGACAAGACCGAGGCCGAAGTAGCCGACGGCGAAACATACGAGGCCGATGGCGTACACGACGTTGGACGACAGTTGGTCGGCGAGTGCACCGAAGGGATACGACAAGCCGGCGTAGCTCACGTTGTACAACGCGTACGCGAGGATCACGAGGCCGAGGCTGAGACCGAGTTCGTTGGCCCGCAGGATGATCAGCGCGTCGGGGAAGTTGACGAGGCTGAAGACCGTCACGGCGATGATCACGCGCTTGGCGCTGGCGGGAATCTTCACATCTGGTCGCTCGCGGCCCGCGGCCCGCGCGTCCTTGACACGCGCCACGACGTGCGAGTCGTTGGCGAACACGACGGTGAGCGCGCTCAACGTGGCGGGGATGACCGCGATCCACAGCAGCGGCCGGATGTGGTGGTGCAGCAGTTCGTACAGGCCAAGCCCTATCAGCGGGCCGATCACCGCGCCGGCGGTGTCGGCGGTGCGGTGCACGCCGAACGCGCGGCCGCGCGCCTCGACGGGGATGTCGTCGACCAGCAGCGCGTCGCGGGGCGCGCCGCGGATGCCCTTGCCGAGGCGGTCGACGCCGCGGCCGAGCATGACGACGGGCCACGCACCCGCGGCGGCGACGACGAGCTTGCCGGCGGCGGCGAGCCCGTAGCCGAGCCCGACGATGCGCCGTGGCTGCACGCGATCAGCCACGCGACCGGCGACGTATTTCGCCGCGGCGGCGATGCCTTCGGCGACGGCCTCGATGGCGCCGATGGCGGCGACAGGCGCGCCGAGCACGGTGCGGAGGAAGATCGGCAGCACCGGGTAGAGCAGTTCGCTCGCCGCGTCCTGAAGAAAGCTGACGACCGAAAGCACCACCAAGTTGCGGGTGAGCCACGTCGACCTAGATTGCGTAGATGCGTCCATTTCGTTTCAGTGTGCAACACCACGCGGCTTCAGACGGGAACGCCTGGCGCGATCTCGCTCGCAAGACCGAGGACCTCGGCTACACGACGCTGTATCTGCCGGACCACTTCGGTGATCAGTGGTCGCCGACGATCGCCATGACGATCGCGGCGGAAGTGACGCAGAGCCTGCGCGTGGGCGCCCTCGTCTACGACGTGGACTACCGCCACCCGATCACCCAAGCGAAGGAAGTGGCGACGCTCGACGTCGCTTTCCCCGGCCGCGTGATCTTTGGCTTCGGCGCCGGGTGGATGAAGACCGACTACGACGAGTCGGGCATCGCGTACGACTCGCCGGGCACGCGCATCAACCGCATGAAAGAAGCGCTGACGATCATGAAGGCGCTGTGGGCCGACGGCACGTGCACCTTCAACGGCGAGCACTACACGATCACCAACGCGCAGGGCTTCCCGCGGCCGAGCACACCGGGCGGCCCGCCCGTCCTCATTGGCGGTGGCGGCAAGAAGGTGCTGACCATCGCGGCGCAGATGGCCGACACGATCGGTGTGAACCCGAACCTGCGCTCGGGCGCGGTCGACGCCGAGACGGCCAAGTCGGCGATGGGCGACGTGTACCGGGAGCGCATGCAGTGGATCCGCGACGCGGCGGGCGACCGCTTCGACTCCCTCGATCTCCAGGTGCTCACGTTCATGACCCAGGTCGTCGACAACCGCGACGAAGTGCTCGCGAACATCGCCCCGCTGTTCGGCGTCACGCCCGAAGAGGCGGCCGACATCCCCCTGGCCATGGTCGGCACCGTCGACCAGATCGTCGAGTCGCTCCAGAAGCGCCGCGAGGAGTTCGGCTTCAACGACATCGTGGTCCAGGGCGACGCCATGGACGCGTTCGCGCCCGTCGTCGCCAAACTCGCCGGGACGTAAATGCGCATCGGCCTCTTCGGCGGGACGTTCGATCCGATTCACGTCGGCCACATCGTGGTGGCGACGACGGTGCACCACGCGTTGCGGCTCGACGAGATGCACGTGATCGTCGCCGGCGACCCCTGGCAGAAAGACCCGCCGCCGGTGGCGCCGGCCGCCGAGCGCTACGCCGCGGTGCAGGCAGCGATCTACGACATCGAGCTGCCGGCGATCACCGCCGATGCCCGTGAAGTCGACCGGGGCGGACCGACCTACACGATCGACACCGTCGAGGAGCTCAAGGCGCTCGACCCCACGGGCGAGTTGTTCCTCGTCGTCGGTTACGACGCGGCGAAGCAGCTTGACACATGGCATCGCGTCGAGGACCTGCGAGCGCTCGTCACCCTCGTCGTGGTGAACCGGCCGCGCTTCGACGAGGTCGTCGACGTGCCCGGCTGGAAGGTGGAAGTGGTCGACGTCCCGTCGATCGACGTGTCGTCCTCGCTGGTGCGCCAGCGCATGGCGGCCGGCTTGCCCGTCGACGGTCTCGTGCCGGCGGCCGCGATGCGCGTGGTACGCAAACACGGGCGGTACGCTGGAGCCAGATGACCACGGGACTTTCCCCTGTTGGTGCGTAGCACCACCCAAATTCAGTCGTCCGGCGCCCACCGGGGCGTCACGCTGTGAGCGCTACGCCCGTCGTCATCCGTCCGTCCTGCGAAAGGAGCCCCGTACCTCGTGCCTGTTTTGACGCGTCCGAATCCCACTGAAGCCAGTCCGGCCCTCCCGCTCGAGGCGGCGCGCGCCGCGTCGGACAAGAAGGCGACCGACCCGGTCATCCTTGATGTCAGCAAGGTCCTCGGTCTGTGCGACTACTTCGTGATCGCGTCGGCTCCCAACGATCGGCTCGTGCGGGCGATCTGCGAGGAGATCGAGGAACGGGTCAAGCGCGCCGGCGGCAACGGACCGCGCTCGATCGAAGGGCTCGACGACGCCCGCTGGGTCCTCATGGACTTCGGCGACTGGATCGCCCACATCTTCCTCGACGAGGCACGCGAGTTCTACGACCTCGAACGCCTCTGGGGCGACGTCCCGCGCGTGGCATTCGAGGACTGAACCATCCGCGCGCAATGGTTGGCGCGGCGCCTCGCGGCGCTGCGTCTCGAAGCGAAGCACGCCGGATTACCGATCAACGTCCGCAGCGGCGGGACGCAGGCAGTCAAGCGCCGGCAGGCGCGCTTCAAGCTTCGCCAGTCACAGCGTCGTAGTTGAATCACGCTCCCGCGCCGTAGCGTGCGGGCATGCAACTGCGCTCCGCCACCTTCCTTCGGGCCTTCGCCGTCTGGACGATCTTCGTCTGGGTCGTGTTCATCCGCAACGTGTTCAAGCATGGCGGTGTCGCTTTCATCGCCGTCCACCTCGTGCTCGCGGTAATTTCGCTCGCGTTCGCGGCTGGGACGTTCGCGGTAGTGCGAAGGGAACGACACACATGATCTACGACCCGTTCAACCCGGAGAACCGGGCGAACCCGTATCCCGTCTACAAGCAGATGCGGGAAGAGGCGCCGGTGTGGCAGGGGCCTGAATACCAGGAGCTGTTCCTGTCACGCCATGCCGACTGCCTCGCCGTCCTGCGTGACGCCGAGCGCTTCAGCTCCGACTCGTCGAACATGGCGCCCGAGTTGATGGCCAACGCCACCAGCGGCCAGGCCGAGATGGGCGGGTTCCTCGGCGGCAAGGTGATGCTCTTCTCGGACCCGCCGGATCACACGCGGCTGCGCCGGCTGGCGCAGCACGCCTTTACGCCCAAGGCCGTCGAGGGCTGGCGGCCGCGGGTGCGGGCGTTGGTCGACGAACTGCTTGCCGGCATCGGTCCCGGCGACGAGTTCGACGTGATGGACGTGCTGGCGCGTCCGCTGCCCGTCTTCGTCATCGCCGAGCTGCTCGGGGTGCCCGTCGCCGACCGTGACCGGTTCGCCGCTTGGTCCGTCCACCTGGCGCGCATGATCGACCCGGACACCAACCTCGCCGAGGCCGACTTCGGCCAGGCGATCCAGGCGGCGATGGAGTTCGTGCAGTACTTCAACGAACTCATCGAGGAGCGCCGCGCTTCGCCGACCGACGACGTGGTGAGCGTGATGATCGCGGCGGAGGAAGAGGGGGACCGGCTCACGCACGCCGAGCTGCTCGCCAACCTGATCCTGCTGCTCGTCGCCGGGCACGAGACGACCTCCAACCTCATCGGCAACGGCACCCTGGCGCTATGCAACTTCCCGGCGGTGCGCGACGAGTTCGCCGCCGACCCCGACGGTCTGGCCAAAACGGCGATCGACGAATTCCTGCGCTACGACTCGCCGGTGCAGTTCACGCAGCGCACGGCGCTGACCGACGTCGAGATCGCCGGCCACAAACTGCAAAAGGGCTACCCGGCGATCCTGCTCCTGGCCGGAGCCAACCGCGACCCCGAAGCGTTCGAACGCCCCGACGAGGTCGTGCTGACGCGTTCGCCCAACAACCACATCGCGTTCAGCAACGGCATCCACTTCTGCCTCGGAGCGATGCTGGCGCGCATGGAGGGCCAGGAGGCCTTCCCGGCGCTGCTCAAGCGCTTCCCCAAGCTGGAGCGCACAGGCGATCTTGTATACCGGCCCAACATGACGCTGCGCGGATTGGCCGAACTCCAGGTCACTGGTTGACCGTCGACGTCTACCGGCCGGCCGGCGACCCCATCGGCGCGGTGGCGCTCGTCCACGGCGGGTTCTGGCAGGCGATGTACGGACGCGAGGGCCTCGCCGACCACTGCCGTGATCTCGCCAGCCGCGGCTACGTCGCCGGCAACGTCGGCTACCGCCGCGTCGGCGAACGCGGCGGTGGGTTTCCCAACACGTGCACCGATGTCGTCGACGCGCTGCGCACGCTCGGTCCGCTGACCGCCGTCGTCGGTCATTCCGCCGGTGGCCAGCTGGCGCTGTGGGCGGCGAGGGAACTCGACCCGCGGCCCGGCGTCGTCATCAGCGTGGCGGGCGTCAACGACCTGGCACGCGCCCACGCCCTTGGTTACGGCGACCGCGCCATCGACGCGTTCGCCGGCAAGCAGATCGCGGCCGCGGATCCGGCGGCGCGCGTGCCGATCGGGGCGCGCACCGTGTTGATCAGCCCGGCGCAGGACTTTCCCGCGGGACGCGAGCTGTCGCGTAGCTACGCGGAGGTGGCGCGCGCCGCCGGCGACGACGTCGAGATCGTCGAACCGCGCGGTGACCACTTCGATGTGATCAACACCGGCTCGGAGGTGTGGGCCGCGGTGCTCGACGCGATCAGCGCGGCGTGAACCAACTGTCGGCGTCGTACCCGAACCGCTCGAAGTCTTCGCGGTAATAGTCGTACACGACGTTCGCCAGTTCCGTGTCGTACGCGACGGCGAGTGGAAAGTCGGGCGTGGGATTGGTCACCTCGCCGGCCAGGGCCAGGACGTCTTCGGTAACGCCGAGGCGCAGCAGGATCGTGCGGAAGTCGGCGGCGAAGTTCTCGAAGCGGCCGACGACGTCATAGGCGATGCGGTCGCAGGCGAGGATGACGACTTGCCGCTCCCAGTGCGCGTCGGGATGTTCGTGGGTGGTGACGTATCGAACGAAGTCGCCGAACGCGACGACGGTGTCGTCGGGATAGCCGCATGCAGCGCGGATCTCGGCCGCCAACGGCACGTACGACGAGTCGTGGCGCAGGATCTTCGACTTCCACGCCGACAACAGGCGGTCGTAGGGATTGCGCACGAACGCGAAGCGCGTGATGTCGCGCGACGTCAGCAGCTGTTGCTGCTCGGCGGCGGAGTAATGCTCGAGCCGCAACTCCTCGCCCTCGTCGTGCACGGCCCACCACGGATCGGCCGGCGGCAAACCCTCGAGGGCGTGCAACGTGCGCTTGATCGTGGTGCAGCCAACCTTGGGAGTGGCCACCGTGAGGTAACGATGCTTCAGCGAAGCGCGGGAGTGGTAGTCCCACGTGTCGTACCTCATGTGCCGCGCAGCGCCGGCAGCACCTCGTTGGCCAGCGTCGCCTGGGCGACGCGGGCGGCGTCGGGATCGCTGCCCAGCGACGGGCCGACGATGACGAACTTGTCGACGCCGAGCTCGACCAAGGCCCGCAGGCGCGCGACGCAGTAGTCGGCGGGCCCGGCAATACCGAAGCGGTCGACGAAGTCCGCGGTGAGCAGGTTCGCCTGCGCCGAGCCGGTCTGCGTGTGCCGGGTCATGTCGTAGGACTCGTGCAGCGACTTGAGCAAGACGCGGTCGTCTTCGTGTAGCGGCCCGTTGGTCTCGCCGTGCATCGTGTTGAAGCGGGCGAAGGTCGACAGGCCGCCGCGCATCAGGTCGCGGGCGACGTCGCGATCGGCGTGGGCGACCAGGTTGACGAACGCGCCCGTGGCGGGTGCAGCGGCGAGATCGCGGGCCCACGCCACCCGTTCGGGATCGGCGCCGACGGCGACCAGGACGCGGTCGGCGCGACGCGCCGCGGCGAGCACCTTCGGCCCGGTCGCGGCCACCTCGACCGGGACCGGGGCGAGGCCGGCGGGCAGCCAGTGGAGGCGGCTGTCGTCGGGCGCGTCGGCGAGGCCGAGCGAGTCGAGTTCCTTGGTGCCGGCGTGGCCGAAGCGCGCCAGCGCGTCGAAGGGCACCGCCTCGCCGCGCAAGTAGGCGCGCACCACGCGCACGTAGGCCGCCAGTTCGGCGACGGGCGCGGGCGCGAAGCCGAGGTGGGCGAGGGCGGAGTCGCCCCGGCCGATACCGAGCGCGGCGCGGCCGCCCGACGCGACGTGCACCGACAGGATGCCGGCGGCGGTCGCCGCCGGATGGCGCGTCGAGGTGTTGGTGACCCCAGTGCCCAGCTTGAGGTTGCTCGTCGCCGCGGCGGCCAGCGTCAGCGCGACGTAGGGGTCGCCCGACAGGTTCTGCGAGTCGACGACAACCAGGCCGTCGAACCCGGCGGCTTCGGCGCGTTCGGCTTGACGCGCCGCCACCTGCGGGTGGGCGATGCCCGTCGTCCAGAACTCAGTCACGAGGTGCGACGGTAACCGCGGCCAAACGCTTGCGGCGGTGCTCGTTGATCAGGTCCACCACGATGACCTGGATCACGCCGGCGACCGGGATGGCGAGCAGCGCGCCGAGAATGCCGAAGATCTCGACGCCGACCAGCACGCTCACCAGCACGGCCAGCGGGTTGAGCCGAACGCTGCGCGCCATGATCGTCACCTGGAGCACGTGGTTCTCGAACTGCTGGTACAGGATGAAGAACACCAGCACGGCGATGCCGGCCACCGTCGAGTGCAGGAACGCGACGAGGATCGTCGGCACCGCGCCGAGGGTGGCGCCTACAAGGGGGATCAGGTCGGCGAAGGCCACCCACAACGCCAGCACTTCCTTGAACGGCGTGCCGGTGACGAGCAGAGCCACGTAGGTGGCGGCGCCGGCGATGACCGAGATGATGAGGTTGCCCGCCATGTAGCGCGTCATCGCCAGGCTGGCGTCGTGGGCGAGGCGGCGTATGCGCTCGCGCAATATGCCGTCGTCGATGAGGTCGAGCATCCCGGCTTGAATGTCGGGTCCCGACATCAGCATCAACACGGCGAGCACCAGCGTGGTGACGGTGGCCGCCACGCTGCTCGCCACGGTGCTCGCCAGCGGCACGGCGCGCTTGCCCAGCTCTTTGCGCGCCTCCTTGAGCTTGTCCTGGTTCTTCTCGACGAAGTCGTCGAGCTTGTACTTCTTCACCAGTTCCCCGACGCGGCCGCGACCGGCCTTGGCGTCGGCCACGAAGGTGGGCAGGTCGTCAACGAATTGCCGCGACTGCTTCACGATCGGGCGCACGAAAGCGAAGGTCAAGCCGGCGAAGGCCAGCAGACCGGCGAGGAACACGGCGAGCACGGCGAGGCCGCGGGGAAAGCGAGCGCGGCGCACCAGCACGTCGACCGAGGGCGCCAGCACGATGGCGATGAACAGCGCTACCACCAGCAGCGTGATGATGTGTGACAGCCGGTGCAGCGCGTAGACCGAGCCGACTACCGCGCCCACCACCACGCAGGCGATGAGGGTGATCCGGGCGACGGTGGCGTTCGAGACGTTCACCGCCGCCACGCTAAAGGACACGGACACCGGTTTGGGCGGACGGGCGATGTAGCTTGAACCTCGCTATGGGCCTCGCCATCAATGTGACCGAGAAGAAGACGTCGAAGCCCGGCGTCGTCCGCTTCGAGGCCGACCGCGGCCTCACCGGTATGGCGCACGAGCGGTACTCGTCGCTCGCCGACGTGATCTTCGATCGACCGCCGGATCGCCTCGCCAAGATGCTGTTCGAACGCGGCGGCGTGAAGCACGTCCACATCTACGGCAACGAGATCACCGTGACGCTCGAACCGGGCGCCAACACCGACGGCTTGGCGCAGCTCATCACCAATCTGTTCATCCACTACCGCGAAGGCGTCACTCCGTCGATCCTCGTGGACGAGAACGGCGAGATGATCGGCGAGGCCGCAGGCGCCTAGGTGGCCAGCGCGGCGTGGGAGGCGCTGCTCGCACGTCTCGACGATGCGGCAGAGCTGATCGGCGTCGATCCCGACATTCACGCCGCCCTGCGGGTGCCCCAGCGCATCCTCGAAGTCGCGATCCCCGTCCGCATGGACGACGGCCACCTCGAGGTCTTCACCGGCTGGCGGGTGCAGCACTCGACCGCCCGCGGTCCAGCCAAGGGCGGCATACGGTTTCATCCCGACGTCGACGTCGACGAAGTCAAGGCGCTCGCGGCGGACATGACGTTCAAGACCGCCATCTCGGCCCTGCCCTTCGGCGGCGCCAAGGGCGGCGTGCGCTGTGACCCGACGAAGCTGTCGCTCAGCGAACTCGAGCGCGTGACGCGGCGCTACACCGTGGAGATCGCGCCGGTGATCGGCCCCGACCTCGACGTGCCCGCGCCCGACGTCAACACCGACGGCCGCGTCATGGCGTGGTTGATGGACACCCTCGAGATGATCCAGGGCCGCCACGCCGTGCCGGCGGCGGTGACGGGCAAGCCGCTGTCGGTCGGCGGGACACGGGGCCACGCCGGCGCCACGTCGAGCGGGGTGCTGGTGTGCACGCGCGCCGCGTTCGAGGAGATGGGCGTCGACATCGTCGGCCGGCGCGCCGCCATTCAGGGTTTCGGCAAGGTCGGCGGTCCGCTGGCGTTCCTGTTGCAGTCCGCCGGTATGCGCGTGGTTGCGGTGGCCGACGTGGGCGGCGCTGTCTACAACCCCGGCGGCCTCGACATCGCCGCGCTGGGCGACCACGTCAAGGAGCATGGCTCCGTCGTGGGCTTCCCGATCGCCGATCAGATCCCGCTGCTCGACGTGTTCACCGTGCCGACGGACCTGTGCGTGCCCGCGGCGCTCGGCGGCGTGATCGACGCATCGGTGGCCGAGTCGATGACGGCGTCGCTCGTGATCGAGGCGGCCAACGGCCCGACGATGCCCGACGCCGACCCGGTGTTCGAGGCCAAGGGCGTCAAGGTCGTGCCCGACATCCTCGCCAACGCCGGCGGCGTGACCGGCAGTTACTTCGAGTGGGCGCAGAGCCGCCAGGGCTTCATGTGGGACCAAGAGGTCTTCGCCACCCGCCTGCGCGACAGCATGGACACCGCCTTCCGGGCGGTGTGGTCCAAAGCCGAGGCCCTGGGCGTCCCGCTGCGCCGCGCCGCCTTCGCCCTGGCCCTCGAGCGCGTGGCCGAAGCCATCGCCGCCCGCGGCTTCTTCCCGTAGGGAGTCTTTCCTTCGGAAAGCCTCCCTACGGCTGTCTTTTCGGTTCGCTCCGCCCGAGGGCTCCGCTCACGGCCCGGCGGGGACCCCAACCCCGCCGGCTCCCCTCGACAAGACCGAACACCTGTTCGATACAGTGGACGGGTGGCACAGGCGCAGGAAGAACTTGCCATTGCTTACGGGGAGGAGCGGGCCCGGCTGCGGGCGATCGCGGGACGCGCCCAGGCCACCTCCGTCCTGGCCAGCCAGCGGGCGCGGCCGGTGCGGGGGCCGCTGGCGTCGCTGTTCCCACACGGGTTGCGGCCGGGGGCGTCGGTGGCGGTGCGGGCCGGGCGGCCGTCGCTCGATGGCGCGGCGATGCGCAACGCCATCACGCTGGCCGCCGGGGTCGTGCCGCCCGAGGGCTGGGTGGCCGCCGTCGGCGTACCCGGTCTCGGGGTCCTCGCTGCCGCCGAAGCCGGCCTGGCGCTCGAGCGCCTCGTGTTCTTCGACGCCCCGGTCACCCTCTGGGGAACCGTCGCCATCGCCGCGGTCGACGCCTTCGACGTCGTCGTGCTGTCGGTCCCGGCCCGGCCGCGCCCCGCTGAAGTGCGCCGCCTGAGCGGGCGGGCGCGCGAGCGCGGCACCACCATCGTCGCCGTCGGGCCCGGCGTCGCCGCGTGGCCCAGCGACGCCCGCCTCGTCACCGCGGCGGTGGCGTGGGACGGCTTGGGCGACGGGCACGGCACGCTGCGGTCGTGCCGCGTCACCGTCGACCTCGACGGCCGCGGCGCGGTGCGACCCCGCCAGGTGGACCTCGTCCTGTGACGCCGACCCGCACCGTGGTGGTGTGGTGGGACGACTGGCCGGTCGTCGTGGCCGGACGCGCCCGCGACCCCGTCGTCGTGGTGGCGAACAACAAGGTGCTCGCCGTGTCGGTCGCTGCCTATGCCGACGGCGTGCGCGTCGGGATGCGCCGGCGCGAGGCGCAAGGACGGTGTCCGGCGGCCGACGTGTTGGCCGTCGACGAAGGCGCCGACGCGCGTGCTTTCGAAGCGGTGGTGGCGGCCGTGGAGGAGTTGTGCCCCCGCGTCGAAGTGGTACGCCCCGGCGTGCTGGCGTTCGCGGCGCGGGGCCCGTCGCGGTACTTCGGGGGCGACGCGGCGTTGAGCGTCCAGATTCGCGACGTCGTCGTCGACGCGGCGCGCACGCGGCTGGGCGTCGAGACCGGACGCGGCCCGGCGATCGGCGTGGCCGACGGCAACTTCGCGGCGTCGCTCGCGGCGCGCGCCGCGTACTCGGCGGCCGAGCGCGTGCTGGTCGTGCCGCCGGGCAAGTCGGCGGAGTTCTTGGCGCCCATGCCGATCGCGGCCATCGGCGACGCGGCCATCGCCGACGTCGCCCGCCGCCTGGGTTTGCGCACCCTCGGTGTCTTCGCCGGCCTCGACGCGGCCGACGTGCTCGGCCGCTTCGGCGCCGCCGGCGTCGCCGCGCACCGCCGCGCCCGCGGACTCGAAGTGCGGGCCCTCACGCCGCGTGAGCCACCACCGGAGTTGGCCGTCGAGGTCACCTTCGACCCGCCGGCCGACACCGTCGACCGCGTGGCGTTCGCGGCGCGCGGCCTCGCGTCCGAGTTGGCCGACGGGCTGGCGGCGCGGGGCCTCGTCGCCACCGCCCTCGTCATCGAAGTGGAAACCGAACACGGCGAGCGGCGCGAGCGGCGCTGGCGCTCCGAGGGCGCCCTCGACGCCCGCGCCGTCGCCGAACGCGTGCGCTGGCAGGCCGAGGGCTGGCTCACCGACGTCGCCACCCGGGCCGAAGAGAACGAGCCGACGGCGGGCATCACGCTGCTGCGTCTGCGCCCCGACGAAGTCGACGACCACGAAGCGAGCGTGCAGAGCCTGTGGGGGGGCGCGACCGAAGCGGGCGAGCGCGTCGCCCGCGCCGTGGCCCGCGTGCAGGGCCTGCTCGGGCCCGACGCCGCCACCACCGCCGTCCTCGTCGGAGGGCGCGGGCCGGCGGAGCAGGTCCGCATGATCCCGTGGGGCGACGCCCGCGCCGTCGACGCCGTGCGCGCCCAAGCGCCGTGGCCCGGGCGGCTGCCGTCGCCGTCGCCGGCGGTCGTGCTCGCCGAACCCGTCGCCCTCGACGTGCTCGACATGAGCGGCGCCGCGGTGCGGGTCAGCGGGCGGGGGGAACTGTCGTCGCCGCCGATGACGATCGTCGGGCCCCACGGCGTCGACCGCGTGACCGGGTGGGCCGGGCCGTGGCCGGCCGAAGAACGCTGGTGGGATGTGGACGGGCGCCGCCGGCGAGCCCGTCTCCAGGTGCGTTGTGAATCCGGCGCGGCGCATTTGTGCCTGATCGAAGGCGGCCGCTGGTGGTTAGAGGCAAGCTACTGACAATCCAACAAGGAGAACCGACGATGAGTGCAACCGAACCGCTCGAGCAAGCGATTGCCACCGCCTGTGGGGTGCTGGCCAACGTGAGCAAGGAAGACCTCGACAAACAGTCGCCGTGTGTGGCGTGGAAGGTGCGCGACGTCGTGAACCATCTCGTCGACGGCGCCGACTTCTTTGCCGCCGGTATGGGGGAGCAGGCCGCCGGCGTCGGCGACGTGACCGGCGGCGACTACCAGGCGGCCTTCGACGACGCGGCGGCGCGCACGCTGGCGCTGTTCACGGCGCCCGGCGCACTCGAGAAGACGGCGCAGCTGCCGTTCGGGCCGATGCCCGCCGGAGCACTGATGGGTTTGGCGACGACCGACATCTTCACCCACGCCTGGGATCTGGCGAAGGCCACCGGTCAGTCCACCGACCTCAACCCCGAGCTGGCTGCGCAGTTGCTGCCGCAGGTCCAGCAGTCGATTCCCGACATGTTCCGCGGCCCAGAGGGCTCAGGGATGCCGTTCGGCCCGAAGCAGGAAGCGCCGGCGGGTGCCTGCGCCGCCGACCAGGTGGCGGCGTTCCTCGGCCGCCAGGTCTAGGGGCGAAGCACCAGGAGCAAGCCGCGCAGGCCGTCGTCGGCGCGTTCGATGGCGTCGTCCCAACTGAGCCAGAGGACTTCCTGGCTCTCCTCGGGCGGGGGAACGGGGTCGCGGTCGGGCGCGGTGCAGAGGTAGCGCAGGTCGAGGTGGGTGTGGCCGTTGGGACCCGGGTGCACGTCGACGTGGATGACGGTGTCGTCGGCCAACTCGACGGGCAGGCCGGTTTCTTCCGTCGCCTCGCGCGCCGCCGCCTCACCTGGGGTCTCACCGGGGTCGACGTGGCCGCCGGGCTGCACCCAGATGCCGAGCTTGCGGTGCTTGTGCAGGATGACGCCCCTTGGTCCCACGATCACCGCTGAGCCCGTGATGTGGACGGGGTCGGCGTGCTCGTCGAAGGGCCGTGTGAGGCGGGGAAGTTCGTCGAGGGTTCGCCGCACTGAGGCCGCCTCGCGTGCGTCGACGGCCACCTCCGCCCGCCGCTGGATCTGGTCCACGATCGCGGCGAGATCAGGCTCGGACACGGGCCTGAAACGTACCCGTGTGCGGGGTTGGTCCGGGAACACCCGCAGCAACTCCGCACACGGGGGTGGAACTACGGTCGCTCTTGACACGATCGAACAGATGTTCGATATCCTCGGATCGTGGCGTTCAACAATCCGGCGATGTCGTGGTCGGCGCTGCACCGGCGCCTCACCGACCGGCCGGCGGGGGCCGACGGGGGCGACAGCCCGGCGTGGTCGAACCACCGGGAGAAGTACACCGAACCGCCGGCGCTCATCCGTCGGCGGGCGACGACGCCCTACGCCGAGTTGCACTGCCACTCGAACTTCTCGTTCCTCGACGGGGCGTCGCCGCCCGAGGAACTCGCCGAGGAGGCCGCTCGCCTCGGCCTCGAGGCGCTGGCCGTCACCGACCACGACGGGTTCTACGGCGTCGTGCGCTTCGCCGAGGCGGCGCGGGCGCTGGGGCTGCCGACGATCTTCGGCGCGGAGTTGAGCCTGCGCCCGCCGGGCGTCGAGCGGCTCGAACCCCGCGCCGGTTCGGACAAGGTGGCGGCCGCCGACCCGCACGCCGACCACCTGCTGATCGTCGCCCGCAACCCGCAGGGCTACGCCTCGCTCGCCCGCGCCATCGGTGAGGCGCACCTCGCCGGCGGCGAGAAGGGCTATCCCACCTACGAGAAGGCGCGGCTGTGCGAACTGCACAAGGGCAACTGGGTCGTGCTGACGGGGTGTCGCAAGTCCCGCGTGCCCGCCGCGCTGCATCGCGAGGGACCAGCGGCCGCGGCGCGCGAACTCAGCGACATCGTCGCCTGCTTCGGGCGCGACAACGTCGTCGTGGAGTTGTGGGACCACGGCGACCCGATGGACTCGGCGCGCAACGACGCGCTGGTGCAGCTGGCGGCGCGCCAGGGCCTCGGCGTCGTCGCCACCAACAACGTGCACTACGCGTCACCGGCGCGCCGCCCGCTGGCCACTGCGCTGGCCGCCGTGCGCGCCCGTCGTTCACTCGACGACATCGAACCGTGGCTGCCGTCGTCGGCCAGCGCGTGTTTGCGCTCCGGCGGCGAGCAGGCGCGCCGTTTCGCCCGCTATCCCGGCGTGGTCGAAGCGGCGGCGGAACTCGGACGCGCCTGCGCCTTCGACCTGTCGCTGGTGGCGCCCAGCCTGCCGCCGTTCCCCGTGCCGCCGGGCCACACCGAGATGACCTACTTACGTCTGCTCACCGAGATGGGCGCGCAGCAGCGCTACGGCCGCCGCGGCGAAGAACGCGTGCCCGGCGCCTACAAGCAGATCGACCACGAGCTGGCGCTGATCGAGCAACTCGGTTTCCCCGGCTACTTCCTCGTGGTGTGGGACCTGTGCGACTTCGCCCGCCGCAGCAACATCTTCTGCCAGGGACGGGGCAGCGCGGCCAACAGCGCGGTCTGTTACGCCCTCGGCATCACCAACGCCGACGCGGTGTCGCTCGGGCTGCTGTTCGAACGCTTCCTGTCGCCTGAGCGCGACGGCCCACCCGACATCGACATCGACCTCGAGTCGGGCCGCCGCGAAGAAGTCATCCAGTACGTCTACGAGAAGCACGGACGGCAGAACGCGGCGCAGGTGGCCAACGTCATCACCTACCGCGCCAAATCCGCGGTGCGCGACATGGGCCGGGCGCTGGGCGCGGCGCCCGGCCAGCTCGACGCCTGGGCGAAAGAAGTCGACTCGTGGGGTGGGGTGGCCAAGACCGCGGCCATGACCGACATCACGATCCCGCAACCGGTCATCGATCTGGCGTTGCAGGTCGAGCACTTCCCGCGCCACCTCGGCATCCACTCGGGCGGCATGGTGATCTGCGACCGGCCGGTGCTCGAAGTCGTGCCCGTCGAGTGGGGACGCATGCCGGGGCGCACGGTGTTGCAGTGGGACAAGGACGACTGCGCGGCCGTCGGCCTGGTGAAGTTCGACCTGCTCGGTCTCGGCATGCTCGAAGCCCTGCACGGCGCCGTCGACCTGGTGCGCGAGTTCCACGGGGTCGACGTCGACCTCGCCACCATTCCGCAGGAGGACTGCATCTACGACATGGTGTGCGCGGCCGACACCGTCGGCGTGTTCCAGATCGAGTCGCGGGCGCAGATGGCGACGCTGCCGCGCCTGCGGCCGCGCAACTTCTACGACCTCGTGGTCGAGATCGCGCTGATCCGTCCCGGCCCGATCCAGGGCGGCTCGGTGCATCCCTACATCCGGCGGCGTAACGGCGAGGAACCCGTCACCTACCTGCACCCGCTGCTGGAGAAGTCGCTCAAGAAGACCCTCGGCGTACCGCTGTTCCAGGAACAGCTGATGCAGATGGCCATCGACGTCGCCGGGTTCAGCGCGGCCGACGCCGACCAGCTGCGTCAGGCGATGGGGTCCAAGCGGTCGCACGCCCGCATGGACGCGCTGCGCAAGCGGTTCTTCGACGGCATGGCGCGCAACGGCATCGACGAGGCGACCGGCGACCTCATCTGGGACAAGCTCGCGGCGTTCGCCAACTACGGCTTCCCCGAGAGTCACTCGGTGTCCTTCGCCTACCTCGTGTACTCGTCGTGCTGGCTCAAGTACCACTATCCGGCGGCCTTCTGCGCCGCGTTGCTCAACGCCCAGCCGATGGGCTTCTGGTCGCCGGCCACGTTGACCGCGGATGCGCGCCGCCACGGCGTGCGGGTGTTCGGCCCCGACGTGAACGCGTCGCGCTCCGGCGCGTGCCTCGAGGCGGACACGGAGTCGGCGGGCGGGTTCGGGATAAGACTCGGCATCGGCGCGGTGCGCTCGATCGGCGACGACGTGGCCGAACGCATCGCGGCGGCGCGGCCCTACACGTCGATCGACGAGGTGGCGCGCGCCGCGCAGCTCACCGTCACCCAACTCGAAGCGCTGGCGACGGCCGGCGCGTTCGACTGTTTCGGCGTCGCCCGGCGTGAGGCGTTGTGGTCGGCGGGCGCGGTGGCCGAAGCGGCGCGACCCAACACGATTCCCGGGGTCGTAGTCGGCGTGGGTGCGCCGCGGCTGCCGGGCATGACGGCGGTCGAAACCACGGCGGCCGATCTGTGGGCCACGGGCGTGTCGCCCAACAGCCACGCCATGGCCCACCTGCGACCAACCCTGGTGAAGCTGGGCGCGCTGCCGGCGATCGCCCTACGCGACGTGCCCGACCGCACCAAGGTGACCGTCGGGGGAGTGGTCACCCACCGCCAGCGCCCGGCGACCGCGGGTGGTGCCACCTTCCTCAACCTCGAAGACGAGACCGGTCTGGTCAACGTCGTGTGCTCGCAGGGCGTGTGGAACCGTTACCGCCGCGCGGCGCGGGGCGCGAGCGCGCTGTTGATTCGTGGCGTCGTCGAGTCGGCGTCGAACGTGATCAACCTGCGAGCCGAGAAGATCGAAACGCTGTCCTTGCCGATCGCCTCCGTGCCGCAGTCGCGGGACTTCCGCTAAGCCGACGGTTCGTGTCGTCTCCCGGCACTTTGGCGACGCTTTCTGGGGGCGAATTCGGCTCCGAGAACAGTTTTTACCCCCACAAACGGGCATGAGTCTTGTGCGTCTCCTATCGCCGGGTCGATGCCCGGGTGGGTGAGCGCCGCGCGAGGACCGAGTCCGCCGCGATTGCAGAGGCGCGGGCCAGCCGCCACCGACTTCGTCCGGCAGAAGTACTCGGGAAGAGACGTCGGATGGGTTGGATAGCCCGGCGCAACCCGCGAGATCACCGGGCGAATCCACGGCGACGGCAGACACGGCCAGGCCGGACCGTCGTCGTAACGCCCGAACGCTGTTTCGTCGCCGTGCTCCAAGCGCCCGTCATCGGTCCCGGGGAGCGCCAGGATCGCTTCGACGAACCACCCCTGCGCGGGCAAATCGGTTCCGCGGAACCGCTCTCGCGCTTCCCCGAACGCCGGTTCGCGGAGGCGTCCCTCTTCGCTAGTAGCGCACCGCCGGCTTGTCGGCATTGGCGCCCTTCCAGTCGCCGACTTTGCTGACGCCGCCGTACACGCGGATGTCGTTGGTCGTGTGCAGGCCACCGCTCGGGTCGTGGAAGGCGAACCCACCGAGGTACCGCGCCGAGAAGAAGTCGGCGCGCCACGGGCGCTGCGCCTTGGCCCCCGTCTGGTGCACCGGCGCGGCGAGCAACTCGGCCGACGCGGCGGCGCGCGTTGCGGGGTCCGTCGCCACGTAGCGCTGCATCCACGCCCGCGTGTAGTGATCGGCGAGCAGGTGGCCATACGTCGTCGACGGCAGGATGTAGGGCACGTCGACCCACTCGATGTGGGTGCCACCGCGCACACTGAACGAGTACACGTCGACGCCCTTCGCTTCCCACGCCTGCATCGGCGCCAGGTGGGCCGTCTTGGACGGAGCGGTGTAGGACGGCTCGGGATTGAGGAAGTAACCGTCGGCTTGCTGGTTCATCGCCGGCACGACCGGCACGATGCCCGCCGACGACAGGCCGTCCCACGCCACGACGGCGCGGATCGGATACGACCGCCCGGCGCACACCGACAGCGTCTTCCACAGCGTCGCGGCGTCGCTGCACTGCTGGACGACGGAGATGGCGCTCGCGCCGAGCGAGTGGCCCGCGAGGCCGAGGTTGTTCGGATCGACGATCGGTTCGAGTGGGTTGACCCACATCAGCGAGTCGTCGGAGTGGCGGACCGTCGCGGCCTTCGCGTCGCTCCAGCCGCCGGGCACGTAGGGCGCGGCGGTCGACGACAGCATGAAGCGGATGGCGTCGACGGTGCCGTTGATGAAGTTCGGCGCCTGCTGGAACGGAAAGCCATTGCGCGTCGGGGTGATCTTGCCCGGCTTGTGACCGAACGTCTCGCTCTCGCCCTGGCCCTGGGCGTCGAAGGTCAGCACCACGAAACCGGCGCGGGCGAGCGTGCGCGCCGCCCACCAGTAGAAGTGCTGCGTGCCCTGGATCGAGCCGGGGGTGATGACGACCGCCGGGTGCAGGCCGGGCTTGCCGTCGGTCCACAGCCGGCCCAGGAGCTTGGCGCCGGTGCGCGACGCGAAGGCGACGGGAATCGGGTTGCCCTCGTGGTAGCGCGTCGGGTCGCCGACGGATCCGCCCGGCAACAGCTGGCCGAGCGTGGCGTACACGCGGCCGTGGGGTAGGTCGGCGACCTGGCGGCCGAGGTCCTTGAGGAACGACTCGGCGGCGGCCGGGGTGAAGGCGCGGTCGTAGTCGACGTCGGTGACGTACTGGATCTGGCGCCCGTGCGCCGTCGAGCGCGCCACGTTGTCGAGGTCGTGGGCGCGGTACTGCGGATTGGAATAGGTGGCCGCCGCGTGGGCGTCGGGCGCACCGACGGCAACCAAGGTCGCCACGGCGACAGCTACGAAGAACGAACGTCGGAAGTGCCCCAGCATGGGAGCAGTCTGGCCGACGAGTGCGGGGCGCGACCTAGTCGATGCGGCGGGCGAGGAGGCAGAACTCGTTGCCTTCGGGGTCAGCGAGCACGATCCAGCGCTGCTCCCCCTGGCCCACGTCGACGCGGGTGGCGCCGAGCGCCAGCAGTCGCTCGAGTTCCTCGGCCTGCTCGCAACCGCGCGGGTTGATGTCGAGGTGGATGCGGTCCTTCACGGTCTTGGGTTCGGGCACGGGCACGAACACGATGAAGGGGCGGGCGTCGTAGTCACCCGTGGCCGAGATCCACAATTCGCCGTTGTCGGCCTCGCGCACGGGCCAGTCGAGCACTGCGCTCCAGAACTCGGCGACGCGTCGCATGTCGTTGCAGTCGATGACGATCTCGGTCAGTCCCGCGGCCATTGTGCGAGCCTAAGAGCCATGACGACGTTCTCGGGCAAGGCGGCGGAGTTCCTCGCCCTCCACGTCCCGGGCGACCCGTTGCTCCAGCCGAACGCCTTCGACGTGGGCTCCGCCAAGATCCTCGCGGCGCTGGGCTTCAAGGCGATCGCGACGACGAGCAGCGGGGCGGCGGGCACGTTCGGTCGCCTCGACGGGCGCATGACCCGCGGCGAGGTCTTGGAGCACTGCACGGCGCTGAGCGAAGCCGTCGCCGTGCCCGTCGCCGCCGACTACGAGAACGGCTTCGCCGACGAACCGATGCTCGTGGCCGACAGCGTCGCCCGGGCGGGCGCCACTGGTCTGGCCGGTGTATCCATCGAGGACTGGTCGGGCAGCGCCATCTACGACCGGGCACTCGCCGTCGAACGGGTGCGCGCCGCGGCCGAGGCGGCGCACGCCAACAACCTGGTGCTCACGGCGCGGGCCGAGAACCTGATCCACGGCGTCGACGATCTCGACGATGCCATCGCCCGCGCCCAGGCGTTTGGCGCGGCTGGCGCCGACGTGATCTTCGTGCCGGGCCTGCGCGCCATCGAGCAGGTGCGCGCGGTGGTGTCGTCCGTCGACGCGCCCGTCAACGTCCTGGTGCTGCAGGGGTGTCCGGCGGTCGGTGAGGTCGCGGCCGCCGGCGCGGCGCGCATCTCGGTCGGCGGCTCGCTCATGTACGCCGCGTACGCGGCCGTGATTGCAGCCGCGACCGAGTTGAAGGCTGCGGGGACCTACGGGTATTGGGACGCCATCGCCGCGGCGCGCGACACGATTCGAGGTGCGTTCGGCGCGTGACGATCACACGACGCAAGTTGCTCGGCGCCGGGCTCGTGGGTGGCGCCGCCGCGTTCGCGGGGATGTCGACTGCAACGCGCGCCGCATTGGCGACGGTGGCGCCGAGCGGTTCGGCGCTCGATGACATCGAGCACTTCGTCATCCTGTGCCAGGAGAACCGCAGCTTCGACCACTACTTCGGCACGCTGGCGGGCGTCGCCGGCTTCGCCGACCCCACGGTGCATCGCGACCCGATCACCGGTCGCAGCGTCTTCGAGCAGATCGACCCGAATCCGCTCAACGGCGTCGGCGCCACCATGTTGCCGTGGCGCGTGCAGCCGACGGCGTCCGCCGCGCAATGCATGGCCGACGTCGACCACACGTGGCAGAGCCAGCACGTGTCGCTGGCCAACGGCACCAACGCGGCGTTCGTCACGTCGCATTCGGTGGCCGACCTCGTGTCGGACCACGACCCGACGGTCGGTGGCGCTCGCACCATGAGCTACTTCACCCGCGCCGACTTGCCGTTCCACTACGCGCTGGCCGATGCGTTCACGATCTGCGATCGCTACTTCTGCTCGGTGCTCGGCCCGACGATCCCGAACCGCCTCTACATGATGACGGGGATGCTCGACCACGAGGGCAAGCACGGTGGTCCCGAAACCAACAACCAGAAGTACCCCAACTACGACTTCAGTTGGACGACGTATCCCGAGCGACTCCAGGCGGCCGGCGTCGACTGGTGGGTGTACACCGAGGCCGACGACTACGACGACAACGTCCTCAAGTACTTCTTGCAGCACCAGGTGCCCAACAGCGAGCTCAACCGGCGCTGCCGCACGCTGATCCCCTACGGGCAGACCGCCGCGAAGATCCGCGCCGACGTGCAGAGCGGGAACCTGCCGCAGGTGTCGTGGATCATCCAGTCGAAGAGGAACTCAGAGCACCCCGAAGCGATGCCGGCGCAGGGCGCGGTGTTCATCCAGTCGATCCTCGACGCGCTGACGTCGAACCCGGCGGTGTGGGCCAAGACAGCGTTCATCGTCACCTACGACGAGAACGGCGGCTTCTTCGATCACGTCGTGCCGCCGACGCCGCCGCCGGGCACGGAGGGCGAGTACCTCACCGCCAGCGGGTTGGCGGCTGCACCCGAGTCGACGCCCTTCGCCGGGCCGATCGGGTTCGGCTTTCGCGTCCCAACGCTCGTGATCTCGCCGTTCAGCCGCGGCGGCTACGTGTGCAGCGAGACGTTCGACCACACGTCGACGCTGCGGCTGCTCGAAAAGCGCTTCGGCGTCGAGGTACCCAACCTCAGCGCGTGGCGGCGCACGACGGCGGGTGACCTCACCTCGGCGTTCAACTTCGGCTGCGTGACCGACGCGTCGGTGCCGCAGCTGCCCGACGCCGTCGAGCTGTTACAGGTGGCCAAGGACGAATGCGCGTCGCTGCCGAAGGTCTCGGGTTGGCAGGAGCAGCACATGCCGACTCAGGAGTCGGGCGTGAAACCGAAGACCGCCGTGTGCGCGGCCACGGTGTCTGATCCGGTGCCCGTCGGGGGCGGCATCCTGGCCCGAACCGGCGGACCGTCGTTGCCAGTGGGCGCCGTGGCGGGGGCGGCGGCCGTCGCCGCAGTGCTGCGCCGGCGCGTCGCCGCCGATCGCGCGTGAAGGTCGCGCTCGTCGGCGGGTTCGGCGCGCCGCCGGCGTTGCTCCGCCCGCTGCGTGACGCCTTGCGCGGCGCCGGCCACGACGTGCGCGTCGCGCCACTGGGCTTCAACCTCGACTGCGGCGAGGCGACGGTGCAACGCCTCGAGTCCTGGCTCGACGAATTCGCGGCCGGCGACCACGTAGCCGTGGTGGGGCACAGCCGCGGTGGCCAGCTCGGACGCGTCGTGGCCGTGCGCCGTCCTGACCTCGTCGCCCGCCTCGTCACCGTGGTGACGCCGTGGTCGATCGGTCCGCCGGATCGACCCGGCGTCGACCAAGTCGCCGCCGCGCTGCGCGGCCTGCGCGCTCGCGGGGTCAACCTCATGGGCGCGCTCGACTGCGGCGCGGCGCCCTGTTGCGCGCGCTTTCGTGACGACGTGGCGGCCAAACCCGCGGCGCGCTGGTCGGCGCTGTGGTCGAGCCGCGATCGGTTCGCCGGTGACGACGCCCGCCCGCCGCAGGCGGCCGACAACGCCCTCGACATCCGCACGGGCCACGTCGGCGCGGTGACGACGAAGGCGGGCATCGCGGCGATCGCCGCCGAACTCGACTGACTACGTTGCAGCGCATGGCTATCTGCAAGGTGGGGGTGCAACTGCATCCGCAAGACACGACGATCGACCAACTGCGCGCCGCGTGGAAGGGCGCCGACGCCATGGGCGTCGACTCGATCTGGACGTGGGACCACTTCTACCCGCTCTACGGCGACCCGTCGGCCGCACACTTCGAAGGCTGGTCGTTGCTCGCCGCCATCGCCTGTGAAACGCAGCAGGCGAAGTTCGGGATGCTCGTGACGTGCAACAGCTACCGCAACCCGGAGTTGCTAGCCGACATGGCGCGCACCGTCGACCACCTCTCGGGCGGACGCTTGTATCTCGGAATCGGCTCGGGCTGGTTCGAGCGCGACTACGAGGAGTACGGATACGAGTTCGGCACCGCGCCCGGACGGCTGAAGCAACTCGAGGCGGCGCTGCCTCGCATCAAGGCGCGCCTGGCCAAGCTCAACCCGCCGCCGATGGGCGACCTGCCGATCCTGATCGGCGGTGGTGGCGAGAAGGTGACGCTGCGCCTCGTGGCCGAACACGCCGATGCCTGGAACGCCGGCGGCACCCCCGAGGAGTTTGGGCGCAAGAACAGGATCCTCGACGAGTGGTGCGACAAGGTCGGCCGCGACCCGAAGGCGATCGAGCGGACCGTGATGGTGGTGGCGCCGTTCATCGATGCGCTGCCGCAGTACGTGGAGGCCGGGGCCGACCACGTTCTGGTCAGTCTTGGCCCGCCCTACGACCTGTCGTGGGTCGAGAAGGGCATGGAGCTAGCCGGCAAGTAGCGCCACCGCGATGATGAACACGATCGTGAGGTTGTAGGCGAGGTGGGCGCGCGTGCTTTCGGGCACGCCGCCGCGCAGGTAGGCCCACGTGAAGTACAGCCCGCCGATGGACAACGCGAGCGCGACGCCGATCGGGATACCGATCAGCGCGTGCGCCAACCCGAACTCGACGGCACGCCGGACGCGTCGTCCGTTCGACCACTGCTCGGCGCCGAGGCGGAACATGCGCTCCTCGGCCTCGGCGAACAGCGGCAGCGCAGGAATGAGCATGACGGCGAACAGCGCCGGGATGACCCACTCGAGCGGGCTACCGGCGGTGTTGTTGGACACACCGAACACCGGTGTGCCGACGCCACCGATCGCGCTCCACCACCCCCACGACAAGCCGGGTACGAGCAGCAGCACGCTGGCAACGAGCAGCACGACGAACAGCACGGGCCACGCCAGCGCGAAGTGGCGGAAGCGCAACCCGCGCACGATGTCGCCGACATGGGCGCGTACTTCGGGCCGACCGAGCAGGCGCGCGCCGCCGAAGATGCGATAGCCGATGAAGGCGAGTACCAGGAGGGTGAGGGCGTCGGTCAGGTCGATTCCATTACGGCGCGTTCGGCGAGCCCGATCGGCAGCGCGCCCGACCCCGCGAGGCGGTTGTGAAAGTCGCGTAGGTCACCGCGGCCGGCGTCGAGGAACCGTTGCCGGATGCGCTCGATCTCCAGGCAACCGGTGAGATACGAGGCCGCCTGCGTCGGCCAGGCGCAGTAGCGCTTCACTTCGGCGACGGCCGTCGCCGGTGACAACGACGTATTCGCAGTCATGAACTCCACTGCCTGGCCGAAGGTCATCGACCCGGTGTGCAGCGACGTGTCGACGATGATGCGCGCCGCCCGGAAGATGCGGGCGTCGAGGTGGCCGAGGACCTCGGCGTCGCTTGCGAAGAAGCCGTTCTCGTACATCACGCGCTCGGCGTAGAGACCCCAGCCTTCGGAGAAGTACGGCGTGGTGAGCATCTTGCGCAACGGCCGCGGATTGCCCTGCATCCACGTGAGGTGCCAGTGGTGCCCGGGATAGGCCTCGTGCGCGGTGATCGTGGGGATCGAGTGGAAGCTGTTGGTCGCCAGTCGCTGCTGGACCTGGTCCGCGGGCGTGCCGTCGGGCGGGAAGGGCACGAAGAAGTGTCCGGTGAGGGTCGGCTTGAACGCCGGGGGAGTGGCGTAGGAGGCGACGGCGAGAATCGGCCGCTGAAACGGAGGCGACGGCTCGACGATGCACTCCTCGCCGTCGGCCAGCGTGACGAGGCCGCGGTCGACGAGGAACTGGCGCGCCTGCGCGGTGCACGCTTCGTAGCGGGCGCGCATGTCTTCGGGGGACGCCGGATGCTGCTGCGTCAGGTTCTTGTTGATGGTGCGCCAATCGCTGGTCGCGTCGATGCGCTTGGCCACCTCGGCAAGCTCCACCTCGACGGTGTCGAACGCGCTGTGGCCGAGGGCGTTGAGTCCCTCGGTGTTGAACCCGAGTACTTCCTTTTCCTGCAGCAGCGCGCTGTACCGCATCTCGCCGTACACCCAATCGCCCTGCGCCTTGGGTGCGAGCTCGTCGAGCCAGCGCAGATAGCCCTCGAGCGCGGCTGCGGCTGCGTCGCCGGCTTCGGCGACTTCGGCGCGCAGCTTCTCGTCGCCGATCTCGGCGGGCACGAGGTCACGGAAGTAACCGATGCCCGCTCGGCACGGGCCGACGGCGCGCTCGACGAACAGCGGCGGCACGAGGTCAGGGTCGATGTTGCGCTTGGCGTCCTCGAGGACCGCGGGCAACGCCTGCATCCGCGCGATGGCGAAGCGCGCCAGGTCCGGCTCGGGATGGACGCGGTGCAAGAACAGCGCGAACACGCCCTGCAGCCCGACGTTCGGGTAGCTCCCCGGATCGCGCCGCCATCCCGTCCATGTGCGGTTGATCTTGCGGCCGGTGAGCGTCGACTCGAGCAGGACCCGGTCGATGCGTTGGTCGAAGGTGAGCGTCGACTCGTCGATCTGCTGCACGCGCGCCAACCACTCGTCGTCGGCGACGTCGCGCCGTGCGTGCGCTGCCTCGCTGAAGTCGCCGAGCAGCTCGTTGTGACCGTCGATACCGAGTTGCGTGGCGCGGACCGGTACTTCGGACAGCTCGTAGTCGATCCACTCGTCAACCAACGCGTCGAAATCAGACATGGGAGCCGAGCGTAGCGAGGCGACCCGAAGATGCCGGGTGGGCTGGGTGGGCGCGAGGGTAACCTTGCCCGCATGCGGATCCACGGGGAGCCTCCGAGTCGTGAAGCGCGCGTTCACACGCTTCTGGTCGACTCTGGTTACCGACGCAGCCGGGCTGCGTCAGGGCGTCTCCGCGCTCGCAGTTTCGTCGCTCGGTGATCTGATCGCCGGCGTCACGCTCGGCTCCGCCACCCACACCCTCGAACGCCTTCCCGGTCTGCTGATCCTCGTCCCCGCGGCCATCGGCATGCGCGGCAACATCTTCGGCGCCCTCGGCAGCCGCCTGGGGACGTCGATCCACACCGGTACCTTCACGCTCACGCGCCGGCGCGACACGCTCGTCGGTCAGAACGTGCTGGCGGCCGTGGCGCTCACGCTGCTGCTGTCGGTGGCGCTGGCGGTGCTCGCCCAAGCCGTCGGCTCGGTCTTTGGTGAGCACACCATCACCGTTGCCGACTACGTCGTGGTCTCGGTGATCGGCGGCGTGCTGTCGTCGATCGTCGTGTTGGCGCTCACGTTGGCGGTCTCCGC
The DNA here is from genome assembly GCA_035546775.1 of Acidimicrobiales bacterium. NCBI lineage: Bacteria > Bacillati > Actinomycetota > Acidimicrobiia > Acidimicrobiales > Acidimicrobiales bacterium. The sequence goes on along the minus strand of DASZWD010000072.1, from coordinate 155,350 downwards.
GCAGGCGGCCAACCGCGGCTGGGACATGGACAACGTCGCCGCACCGCTCGTCACCGCTGCGGGCGACATCGTCACGTTGCCGGCGCTCGTACTGGCGAGCCTGCTCGTCGGCCACGGGGCGGTCACCAACACGTTGGCGCCGGTGCTCGCCGTTATCGCCCTCGCCGGCGCGTTCTCGGCGTGGCGAACGAAGCTGCCGATCATGCGGCGTGTCGTCGTCGAGTCGCTGCCGATCCTCCTCATCGCCGGCACCATCGACCTCGTCGCCGGGCTCACGATCCAGAAGCGGCTCGACGCCTTCAGCGCATTCCCGGCGCTGCTCGTGCTCATCCCGCCGTTCCTCGAAGACACCGGCGCGCTCGGCGGCATCGTCGCCAGCCGCCTGGCGAGCAAGCTGCACCTCGGTACCGTCACCAGCGAGCTCGTGCCCAACCGGTCGGCGCGCGACGACATGGCCATGGCGTTCGTCTTCGCCGTCCCGACGTTCGTGTTCGTCGCGCTGTCGTCTGACCTCGTGGCCTTCGTGCTACATCTCGCCAGCCCGGGGTCGCTGCGCATGGTGGCGGTGTCACTCGTCGGCGGGTTCCTCTCGACGCTGGTGGCGACGCTGATCGCCTATTACGGCAGCGTTGTCACGTACCGGTTCGGGTTCGACCCCGACAATCACGGCATTCCGCTGATCACGTCCTCGATGGATCTGGTCGGCGCGATGGCACTCATCTTGGCCCTGCTCCTTTTTGGCGTACATTCATGAGGCTGAACGCGACATATGGACACCGATAAACCCCGCAATCTGCGGACCCTGCTGTCCGAGGCGAAAGACACCTCGGAGCTGATGGTCGACCTGGCGTACGCCGCGCTCTACTTCGGCGACCCGGGCATGGCCGACGAGGTCGACGAACTGGAGGATCGGCTCGCCGAGCTCGCCCAGCAGGGCCGCGCCACCGCCGTCATCGCCGCCCGTTCGCCTCGCGACGCCGAAGCAATGGCCAGCGTGCTGTCGGTCATCAGCGCCATCGAGCGCGTCGGCGGCGCGGCCGTCGACATCGGCGCCATTGTCACGCGCCGCCTCGGGATCCCGCGGGCCCTCGTCGCCGATCTCTCGGCAGCCGAAGAGGTGTCCCACCGGGTGCGGGTGCGCGACGGCTCGCACATGGCGCACCGCCCACTGTGCGATCTCGAGCTGCCGACGGTCTGCGGCATGCGCGTCGTGGCGATCCGGCGTGTGCGCGACTGGATGACCGACATCGACGGCGACGTCGTGCTCGTGCCGGGGGATGTGGTGTTCACTCAAGGCGCGTCGGCCGGAATCCCACGGCTGCGCGCCATGGCCGGTGCCCCGAACTACGAACCGCCGGAGGCGAGTGCCGAAGAAGTCCCCTCCGACCTCGACCGCGCCATCGACGTGCTGGTCGAGATGAAGAACCTGTCCGAGGTCGCCGTCGGTCTGGCGTATTCGGCGCTGGTGCTGCGCGACCGCGGCCTCGCCGCCGAAGTCGACCACCTCGAAGATCGCGTCGACGACATGAAGGAGCGCCTCGAGCTGTGGGTGCTGCGGTCGGCCGACGGCCAGATCGATCCGTCGCCGCTGCGGGGCTTGCTGCACCTCGCCCAGGCGGCCGAAGTCGTCACCGGCGCGGCCCAGAGCATGGTGCGTCTCGTCACCGAGGGGGAAGAGTTGCACCCGATTCTCGGTGTCGCGTTCGGTGACTCTGATGAGGTCGTCGTGCGGGTGCCGGTGGCCGCCGGGTCAACCGCCGAGGGCGCGTCGCTGGGCTCGCTGCGCCTCGAGACTGAGACCGGCTTCTACCTGCTCGCCATCCGGCGCGACAGCCGTTATTTGTACCGGCCGCGCAAGGAGGTCGTGCTCCAGGTGGGCGACGAGCTGATCGCGACCGGTCCGGACGAGGGCCACACCCTCCTGGCGCAGCTGTGCGGCTACGAGCTGATCGAAGACGACGAGACCGGCGCCGACGAACTCATCCCCGTCGGGTACTAGCGGCGTGTAACACGATGGCGTGCGCCGCCGCCACGTTGAGCGACGACGCCGTGCCCGTCATCGGAATCGCCACGGTGACGGCTGCGGCCTCGCGCAGCGCACGGCTCAGCCCCGTCGTCTCGTTGCCGAACAGCAACGCCAGCGGTCCGGCGGGGAGCTGATCGAGGGGCGTGTCGCCGTGCTCGTCGGTGGCCACGAGGGTGACGCCGAGTTCGCCGAGAGCGTCGGCGTTGGGCGCCTCGACCACCGGTACGGCAAAGAACGAACCGGTCGATGCCCGCACGGCGCGCGGGTCGTAGGGATCGGCGCCGTGGCCGATGACGATCACCGCGTCACCGCCGAGCGCGTCGGCGGTGCGGATGATCGTGCCGATGTTGCCGGGGCTCGACGGGCGGTCGAGCACCGTTGCCAGCACGACACCGTCCAGGGAGACGCGTCGCTTCTCGACTACGAGCAGCAGTTCGGGACGCTCCTCGCGCTCGGCGAGTTCGTCGAACAGCGACGGCGCCAGCTCGACGTGGTCCTCGACGCCGGCCACGACACCGTCGGCCCAGGTCGAGCGCGACCCACCCATCGGCGTCAGCGCCATCCGCACCGTCCAGCCGTGCGCCCGCGCCGCGTCGATGTTGCGCACCCCCTGCACGACGAACGCGTTCTCGCGGTTGCGCGTCTGGCGGTTCGCCGCCAGCGCCCGCAGCACCTGGAACTCGGCGTTGGCCGAGCGCAGAGTGCGGGTCACAACCAGTCGCGGCGGCGGAAGTACCAGTAGCCGAGGACGGTGATGGTCAGCATGAGGCCGAGCGCGTACGCGTACCCGTAGCGCCACTGGAGTTCGGGCATGTGCAGGAAGTTCATGCCGTAGATGCCGGCCACGAGCGTCGACCCGAGAAGGATGGCGCCCCAAGAAGTCATGAGCTTCATCACTTCGTTCATGCGGTTCGAGATGATCGCGAGGTGGGCGTCGACGGCGTTGCCCATGAGCTCGCGATGGCTGTCGATGGTGTCGACGGCGCGCAGCAGATGGTCGAACACGTCCTGCAGCAGCGGCAGGAGCGGGCCGGTCAACGCCGGCACCTCGCCGCGCAGCAGCGCGGCGAGCACCTCGCGCAGCGGGATGACTTTGCGGCGGAACGCGACGAGCTCGTGGCGGATGTCGAAGAGCCGCTGCTGGATCTGCGTCTCGGTCATGCCGCGGGGCGGCTCGAACACGTCGTTCTCGAGGTCTTCGATGCGGTCCTCGACGGCGTCGAGGCGGTCGAAGTACCCGTCGACGATCTCGTCGAGAATGGCGTGCACCACGATGCCGGTCCCGCGCGCGCCGGGTTCGACGCGGTCGCAGCGCGTGCGCGCCGGCGTCGGCTCCCACACGTCGCCGTTGCGGTTGCGCTCGCGCACCGTGATGACCCAGTCGTCGCCGATGAACACGTCGACCTCGGCGAGGTTGGCGGCGTAGGCGACGAGGAACGCGTGGTGCGGGTACAGCTCGAGCTTCGGGCGCTGGCCCGGCTCGCTGATGTCCTCGACCGCCATCGCGTCGAGGTGGTACCTCGACGCGAGCTGTGCGATCTCGTCGGGCGTCGCGTCGACGACGTCGATCCAGCAGACCTTCGACTCGTCGAGCAGCTCACGCACCGGCATGGTCGCGAACCTAGAAGACGCTGAAGCGCGACAGCTGCCGACTCTGGGCGATGAGCACGCCTGACTCGGACCAGATCTCGCCGTCTTCTTCCACGTACCCGCCGGCGAGCGTCTGACTCTCAAATGTGCACCAGGTCCATCCGGGCTCGGGCTGGTGGCGGAAGTGCACGGTCAGTTCGATTGTGGGCGCCATGCCCGGGCCGTGGCGGCGGAACATCGGCGGAGGCCAGCAGTCGCAGAACAGCGGCACCGCCAGCTCGTCGAGCTCGCGGTCGACGAGCCGGGTCCAGCCCCCCACGCGCGCCGGCCCGTCGCTCACCGCGAACATGTCGGTCGCCGATGGGTCGCGATAGTCGAAGCGGTCGAGGAAGCTCATCGGGAAGGGGCTGCCCGCCAGCGACTCACGCGGCATTCCCACACCGGGCTCGCTTGTGGCGGGCGACGTGCGGAGGATGTCGACGGGTTGGTCGTCGCGTCGCTGGCCGAACACGGCGATGCAGTGGGCCCGGATGGTGCCGCCCTGCGACAGCGACGCGTCCATGAACGCATGGCTTTTCGTCGCGCTCGTAATGCCGACGCGGACCTCGCAGGGCCCCGGCTCGGGTCGGCCGACATAGTGGGTCGTGAGCGACAGGGCATGGGGTTGGGGCGACACCGCCATCAGGCCGCGCATCAGGAACGACGCGATGTAGCCGCCGTTCGGCCCGCCGCCGATCATCCACCGATCGGTTACCGCGCCGGTGAACACGCCGTCGCTAGAAGGCGTGAGCGCCGTGTCGTCGTCGAACTCCGTCACGACAGCAGTTTCGCGTAAGGTCCGCGCTCGTATGAGTGTCCGTGAAGAAGTCGTCGGCTGGCTGCACGCCAACCTCCCCGCCGAGTGGGTCGAGGGCATCGAAAACAACGACGCGGCCAAGCTGGCCGAGGGGCGGAAGAAGGTCGAATACAACGATTGGTGCGCCCGCCTCGGTGAGGCGGGTTACGCCACGCCCACGTGGCCCAAGGAGTACGGCGGGGGCGGGCTCGATCCCGAAGGCGCCCGCGTCGTCATGGAAGAGTTGGCGCGCTACAAGGTGCCGCGCAGTTTCAACGTGATCGGCATCGGCATGGGCGGCCCGACGCTGATGCAGTGGGCGAGCGAGGACATCAAGCGCACGCTGCTGCCGCCGATGGCGCAGCACAAGGAGATCTGGTGCCAGCTGTTCAGTGAGCCGTCGGCCGGGTCCGACGTGGCGACGCTGGCGACGCGGGCGGTGCGCGACGGCGACGAGTGGATCGTCAACGGCCAGAAGGTGTGGACGACCATGGCGCACATGGCGCGCTGGGGGATGCTCGTCGCCCGCACCGATCCCGACGCGCCGAAGCACAAGGGCCTGACGTACTTCATCGTCGACATGCACGCGCCCGGCGTCGAGGTGCGCCCGCTCAAGCAGATGACGGGTGACGCCGAGTTCAATGAGGTGTTCTTCACCGACGTGCGCATTCCCGACTCGATGCGCGTCGGCGACGTCGGCAACGGCTGGGCCGTCGCCACCGAGACCCTGATGAACGAACGCGTCGCGCTGTCGGGCGAGGGATCTGTCAGCGGCGGCAACACCGGCGGTGGCCCGGTCGACGCGCTGATCCGTCAGGCCAAGGACAGCGGGCAGTGGGAGAGCGACCCCGTTTTGCGCAACAAGCTCGTGCAACTCCTCGTCGAAGGGCGCGTGAACAAGATCACCAACCTGCGCGCCGCCGCGGCGCGCAAGGGTGGCAAGCGACCTGGCCCCGAGGGTTCGATCACGAAGCTGTTCCAGGCCGAGTACAACAAGCGGCTGCAGTCCACCGCGATGGACATGCTCGGCGCGTCGGCCACCGCGTGGCGCCCGGAAGACGCCACCAACGGCTCGGCCGTGCGTGGGTTCCTGCGCAGCCGGGCCAACACCATCGAGGGCGGCACGTCGGAGATCATGCGCAACATCCTCGGCGAGCGGGTGCTCGGCCTGCCCAAGGAACCGGCGAACGACCGCGACATTCCCTGGTCGGAGATTCCTCGCGGCGCGTAGCGAAGCGGAGCGCCCAAGAAGACAGCCATTCTGTGGGAGCCACTCGCCCCACGTAACCTTCTGCTGTGACCGAACACGATCACGTCCACGACGAAGACTGCGAACACGAGCACGAGCACGACGACGAGTACGTCCCGTCGCCGCCCGAGGTGCTGGCCGAACGGCGTGAGCGGCTCTCCGAGACGCTCGAGGCCATCACGCTCGACGACTTGAACGACCACCTCAAGGCGGCACCGCCGCAGGTGCGCAACGCCCTGACGCAACGCCTCAACGTGCGCCTCGACCCGAAGTTCGTCAAGGGCGGAATGGGCAAGCTCATCCGGACCCGCCTGCGCAGCCTGTCGCCCACGAAGCAGGTCGAGATGGCGGCCGAGTTGACGGCCGGCCTCGACCACGAGTCGTCGGAGTTCCTGGGCGAAGAGTCCTTCGACATGCCGTCGCTCGAAGACCTCAACCGCCTCGTCGACCATTTGCTCGAACGCCATCGCGCCGTGATCGTGCGCACGTACCTGGCGTGCACCTCCGCCGCCGATGCGCCCGTGGCCGCGCACCTCGACGATTTGTTGACTTCTGACCCGCGGCTCGCGGTCAACGCGTGAACTACGAGTTCGACGATCTCACCCCCGACGTGGTGCGGACGGTCGGCTTCCGCGAGCGGTATCGCGGCTACGACCCGGCCGACGTCGACCCGCTGCTCGAACAGCTGGCGATGCGCGTCGAACACATCCACGACGAAATCGAGCGCCTCGAACGCCAGGTATCAGCGCCCAAACAGCGCAAGCCGAAGCCGGCGCCCGACGACGTGGCGGCGATGGCGGCGCTGCTCCACATCGGCCACGCGGCGCGCGAAGCGCGCGACATCGTCTTGACGGCACGGCGGCGCACCGGACTCACCCGGGCGCTGCCGGAGCGTGAATTCGTCAACCAGGACCGGGCGCGAGCGATGCTTTACCGGCCCACTAGCGTGGATGCTATGGACGAGCGTCGCTGCATCCTCACTGTGCACGCCCACCCCGACGACGAGGCATCGAAGGGCGCGGGCACGATCGCCAAGTACCACGCCGAAGGCGTCTACACCGTGCTGGTCTGCTGCACCGGTGGCGAAGAGGGCGACATCCTCAACCCCGCGATGGACACCGAAGAGGTGCGCAACGACATCGGTGCGGTGCGCATGCGCGAGCTCGACGCCGCCGCCCACGTGATCGGCTACGACGAGGTCGTCCTGCTCGGCTACCGCGACTCAGGCATGCCCGACAGCGAGGCGAACCGGAACCCGGCGTCGTTCGCGCAGGCGCCGCTCGAAGAAGCGGTGGGTCGCCTCGTCGCCGTGCTGCGCCGCACGCGTCCCCAAGTCGTCGTGACCTACCACGAGAAGCAGGAGCGCTACCCGCACCCCGACCACCTGCGGGTGCACGAGGTCACGATGGCGGCGGTCGACGCCGCCGCCGACCCGGCGCAGTATCCCGACGCCGGCGAGCCCTGGACCGTCTCGAAGATCTACTACACGGCGTGGTCGTTCAAGCGCGTCGTGGGCATGCACGAGAAGTTCCTCGAACTCGGCCTCGAATCGCCCTTCGACGAGAAGTGGTTCCAAGACCGCAAGCCCGACGAGTCCGACAACGAGACGACGACGCAGATCTATCTCGGCGGTTTCGAGGACGTGCGCCAGGACGCCCTGCTGGCCCACGCCACGCAGATCGACCCGACGTCGAAGTTCTGGTTCGGCCTGCCCAAGGAAGTCATGCGGGAGATCCACCCCTACGACGACTACGTCCTCGCCCGCGGGCCCCGCGGCGAAGGCGAGGTCGAGACCGATCTCTTCGCCGGCCTCGACGTTCCCTCCCGCGCCTGATCCTTCGTGCCGAAAGACGCGCAGTGGGTGATGACGTCGGATGACGTCGAAGGTGAAGTCGTCTTCACGGCGTCGCCCGAAGACGCCGAGCTGGCACAGGCCGGCAAGCTCGACTTGGCCGTTGCTTTCATGCAAGGCCGCGTGAAGGCGGCCGGCGACGGCCGCGCCCTTCTGGCCCTGCTCAAGAACTCTCACTAACAAAACTCCATCCAGGCCGCGCCGCGGCGACGGAGTAGAGCCGTGACTGCCCGGCTTCCCCGTTTCGTTGCCGCCGCCGGCCTTGCGTGCGTTCTCCTGGGAGCATGCGCCGGCGGCGGCGCCGAAACGCCGAACGCGGCGGCGGTCACGGTGAAGAGCTTTGCCTTCCAACCGAAAACGATCCGTGTGCGCGTCGGCGGCACGGTGACCTGGACCAACAAGGACAGTTTCGATCACTCGGTGCAGATCGACTCGCTGCACGTTGCCGGTCCGAAGTTCGGTCCGCAATCGAGCCAAACCACCTTCTCGCACCGCTTCACCACCGCCGGCACCTACCCCTACATCTGCGGTGTCCACAACTCGATGACGGGCACCGTCATCGTCACCTCATAGGAGCATTGATGGAACTGACCGAACGGGAGTTGCGAGCGCGCCTGCGCGACGTCGACGAACTCCACCGCGACGGCATGGGCACCATGACCGGCGACGTGCGCGACCTGCACGCCGAGGTCCGGGCAAGCTCGCGCCGCGACCTGATGAAGACGGCCGCCATCACCGGCGCCGCCGTCACCATCGGCAGCGCGGTGCTGCCCCTCGGTGGTCTCGTGGCCGCCAACGCCGCCACGCTCGACGACGCCACGATCGCGGCCTTCGCTGCTTCCGTGGAGTACACGGCGGTCGCGGCGTACAAGGCGGCTGCGGCCAGCGGCAAGGTGACGACCGCGGCGATTGGCGCGGCGGCCACGATGTTCGCCGGCCACCACAAGGAGCACGGTGACGCGTTCCAGTCGGCATCGGGCAACAAGATCGCCAAGGACGCCACGAACCCGATGCTGCTCAAGGCGCTGAGCGATCAGCTGTCGGCCGCCAAGGACGAGAAGGCGGTCGTCAAGATCGCCTACGACACCGAGAACGCCGCCGCCGCGACGTACCTGTTCGCCCTGGGCGCATTGCAGAGTGCGGACGCCCTCAAGCTCACGGCGTCGATCTTGCCGATCGAAGGCGCCCACGCTGTCGTGCTGGCCAACGTCCTCGGGTTGGCGGCCACCGACGAGACCTACCTGCCGCCCTTCGAAACCAAGAAGGCCGCGCTCGATCCCGCCAAGTTCCCGCTCGCTTAAGGAGTCCTGACCCACGATGAACATCAACCGCGATCACCTCCGACGCGAAGCGCGTGAAACCCAGGTCGCCCACGAGGGCGCCATGGGCGGCATGCGCGATCTCGTCAACCGCATCCTTGACCCGTCGTCCAAGGCGTCCGACGTCGAGAAGCAGGACATCCTCCTGAGCGGGCTCAACCGCCGCCGCTTCCTCCAGATCGGTGGCGTCGGCGTGCTGTCGGCGGCCGTGCTCGCCGCCTGCGGCAAGAACGACAACAAGTCGGCGGCTTCGGCCACGACGGCCGCCAAGGGCAACGGCACGATGACCGACATCGCGATCCTGCGCACCGCCAGCTCGCTCGAGCACGTCGCCATCGACGTCTACCAGAAGGCGATCGACAACGCCGGCGCGCTGGGTATCAGCGCCACGGTCGCCGACGTCGCCAAGCTGTTCCAGGCGCAGCACAAGGACCACGCCGGGTTGTTCGAGGGGGCGACGAAGGAAGCGGGCGGGACGCCGTTCACGACGGCGAATCCCGCTGTCATGCAATCGCTGGCGGCGCGCATCGCGGCGCTCAAGACCGAGGGCGACGTGGTCATGCTCGCTCGCGATCTCGAGAACGTGGCCGCGGCCACGTATCAGTCGACGGTCGGTGCCTTCGACAACCTCGCCTACAACGCCGCGGCGATGTCGGTCGGTGGCGTCGAAGCGCGCCACGCAGCGGTGCTCAACGGCGTGTTGAAGGCCGACCAGTTCCCGACCAAGGCGTTCCACACCACGCAGGGCGCCGTCGCCGTCGGTACGGGGCTGTAAGGAAGACTGACGGCAGTGCCCGACGATCCGCGACAGCTCAGTGACGCCGCGCTGGTGTTGGCGATTGCGCGCTTCGACCAGGACGCCCTGGCCGAGGTGTACCGCCGCCACGCCGGCGCGGTGTACGGGCTGGCGCGGCGCGTCGTGGTCGACACCGACTCGGCCGAGGAGGTGCTGCAGGAGGTGCTGCTCAAGTTGTGGTCGAACCCCGACCGCTTCGACCCCGATCGCGGCACCCTGCGGTCGTTCCTGTTGACCCAAGCGCACAGCCGGGCCGTCGACCTCGCCCGCTCGAGCGGCGCCCGCCGCCGGCGCGAAGAGGTCGACGCCCGGCGCACGACGGCCGAGGCCGGTTACGACCTCGAGCACGAAGTGTGGGACCTCGCGATGTCGCAACACGTACGCGACGCGTTGGGGGAGTTGTCGGAAAACGAGCGCAGCGCCATCGAGCTCGCCTACTTCGGCGGTTACACGTATCGGGAGGTCGCCGAGTTGCTGGGCGAGCCCGAGGGCACCGTCAAGAGTCGTATCCGGGTCGGCTTGCAGCGCCTCCGTGTGGTGCTGCGAGCCGCCGGTATCGTCGGAGCGGAGGCATAGATGGCGCGGCGCATGGATAGCGACGACCTGCACGAGTTGGTCGGGGCCTACGCCCTCGACGCGCTCGACCCGGACGAGGCCCAAGCCTTCGAGTCGCACCTCGAAACCTGCCCGCGCTGTCGTGCGGAATTGCGGGACCACCGCGACACGGCGTCGTTCCTCGCCCACGCCGGCGCCCCGGCGCCCGACGGCCTCTGGGACCGCATCGCCGCCAACCTCGAGATGCCACCGCCCGACATGGCGCGGGTGCTCCCGTTCACCAACAAACGTCGCCGGCGCTTCATCGTGGCCCTCTCGGTGGCTGCCGCCTTGCTCGTCGCCCTCAACTCGGCGGTGTTGATCCAGCAACGCAACGAGATTCGTGACCTGCGCCCGTCGCGCACCGCCAACCTGCAGGCACTGGCGGAACGTACTTACGGCGCCAGCGGCGGCTCCCGGGCGCACCTGGTCACGGCGAACGGCGCCGTCGCCGCCGATGCCGTGCTGACGTCGAGCGGGCAGGGCTACCTGCTGCACATGGCGATGCACCGCCTCGACGCGGCGCACACGTATCAGCTGTGGGGCCTTAACTCCGCCGGCAAGATGGTGTCGCTCGGCATCCTGGGTACGGACCCGAAGGTGGCCTCGTTCAGCGCCAAGGTGCCGATCACGACGCTGGCGGTCACCATCGAACGGGCCCAGGGCGCAGTAGCGCCCACGAGCTCACCCCTGGTGACGGGAACGCTGCACGGCGCGTAGGGCGCGCCACGAGATCCGCTCGGCGCCTCGCGCCGCCAAGGCATCGGCGAATTCGGCGCTGCACAGCAAGTCGAGGTGGCCGATGCGGTCAGCGGCGTCGGTTGTCTGCGCTCGCAGTTCCTCGGTGTCGACGGCCGGCCTGAAGACGAGCTCGGTGACGCCCGGTTCGAGGCCGCCGATCACCGCGTAGGCGTCGGCCGCCGCACCCCGGAACACGACCACGCGGTCGGGCACGACGACGCCCTCGTCGCCCGCGAGCTCGCGGAAGGGGAAGCCGGTGTCGGCCTGGACGTCGGCGTTGGGCAGGCGCAGGGCGAGGGCGTAGTCGAGCGCCAGTTCGAGCACCACGTCGAAGAACTCGGGCCGCAGCACGGCGGCGTCGAGATGGCTCGACACGTGGCTCACGTCGAAACCCCACAACACGGCGCGCTCGAGCTGGGCGCGCAGCTCGCGGCGCACCTCGTCGACATCGGCGTGCTCCCACAGGTCGGCCGGGGTGCGGGGAAAGCCGCCCTCGCCGTCGAGCAGCGACGGCGCCTGCGTGATCGGCCCCCAGCGGTAAAGGTCGTGCTCGGCGTTGAGGGTCAGCGAGACACCCACGTCCTGGCCGCGATACGCCGCCGCCGCCGCTCGGGCCCACGGCGCCGGCACCATCAGACCGGCGGAGGTGGCCGCGCCGTGGTCGAGGGCGCGGCGCACGCCCTCGTTGCTGGCGTAGCCGAAGCCGAGCTCGTCGGCCGTCACGATGACGAGCGGCGTCGCTGGATCAAGCCCGAGGTGCGCGGCCGCGTTCGTCACGCGGCAGACGTTATTGGCTCACTTGGGGTCGATCGGCACATCGGCGGACCCGCACTTCTGCCACAGGCCGCGGTTGTGGTCGCGGGCGTCGGCGACCGCAGCCACGAACTCCGGCGCGTGCGCCACGTTGGGAGGGAAGGTGAGCACGTCGGCGTAGCCGTCGCGCGCGAGCGCCAGGTTGACGAACAACCCGTCGCGGGCGCGGTAGACGTAGGCGAGGAGACGGCCGTAGCGGTCGCGCAACTCGGCGTCGCGTACCAGCCGCACTGGCGTGCCCACCGGGAGCAGCTGCGCGGTGTGGTCGGCCGCCTCCTGGCCGAAGCACTCGACCAAGCCACCCTTGCCGTGCGTTTCGGGCGTATCCATCCCGATGAAACGGACGCGCTCGTCGGCCCCGTTGATGCGAACGTGGATCGTGTCGCCGTCGACCTCTTCGGACACGACCGCCGTGCCCGCGGGAGTCGAGCCCACGACCGGCGCGGCGGGCGTAGCCGCCCGCGACGCGTCGCACGCCGTGAGGAACAGCAGGAGGAGGACCAGCCACCGCATGCCTCGATTATCTCGGAGGGGTGTGACGCGTTACGAGAGCAGGTTTTCGGCGGCGTCGACGTCGACTTCGCCCCGCGCCAGCTTCTCCAGCAACGCCACGCGCTCGTCGCGGGCAGCGTCCGGCGCCGGCTCGGGTGCCGGAGCGAGGCCGAGGCGTCCGAGGAGCGCGTCGAAGCGACTGCGGGCGGTGGGGTAGGAGACGCCGAGGTGGCGCTCCACTTCCTTCATGTTGCCCCGCGACGCCAGGAAGACCCGCAGCACATCGCGGTCCTCGTCGTTGAGGGCGCAGAATTCGCAGGCAGCGAAAGCGCCTGACAACTCAGTGCCGCAGTCCTCGCATGAGAGGCGGGTGAGCGCCAGGCGCTGCCCGCAGACGGGGCAGTCGCGCGGCGCGTGGTGGTGGCGCGGCGTCATGACCCGGCAGAGTCGTCGAAGGTGATGTCGGCGGCGCCCATCGACACGCGAATGTCGACGGTCGCGGTGCCCCGGCCGACGACGACTTCGTGCTCGTCGGAGAAGGCGTTGTTCAGTATCGACGAGATGCGATCGCCCAGAGCCGACAGATCACCGAGGTCGCCGCGGATGCCGTGGGCGCGCACGTCCTCGAAGTAATCACGCTTCGTCTTGCCCTTGCGGCCGCCGAAGTCGACCTTGCCCAGCGTCGCCGACGCGCTGACGCGGGCGTGGCTGCCGTGCGTCAGGTGCAGGCGCACCTTGCCGGCGTCGCAGTCGATGGTGGAGTCGCCGTGGTCGATGCGACCGGTGGCGTCGACCTTGCCGGCGGCCACGCGCACGTCGAGGGGTGACTCGAAGCCCTCGATCTTGAGCGGGCCCGCGGCGACCCGCGCCTTGATCGGCGCTTTGACCCGGACGATGCGCAGAGGACCCGCTTCGACGCGGGCGTCGAGCTCGACGTCGGGGTTCATGCGGACTCGTAGCGGCTTGGGCCGGTACTCCGCCGGCGACTGCCCGCTGAACCGGACGCTGCGCGCCATACGCGGGCCACGCGTGCGGAACCACTCGCCGAAGTCGTGGCTGTCGTCGTCGTCCCAGCCCTCGTCGTCGTCGAAACCGGTGGCGCCGTCGATGACAAGCGTGTCGCCTTCCCAGCGGATGCGGTGGGTGCCTTCGGCGACGGCTTCCTGGACGCCCTCGTCGCCGACGATCTCGACGGGGCGGAAGTTGGCGTCGACGCGCACGACGCGCACGCGTCGACCGACGACCCGCTCGGTGGCCGCGTCCGCGGGGGGAGCGGACTCGGCCGCCGAGGCGGGCTCGCCGGGAGCGTCGTCGGGCGTGGCGCGGTCGAGGGCGGCGAGGGCGTCCGCGGCATCGCCGGGATCCATCTGTCCGGCGGCAACTTTCTCCAGGATCTTGCGTCGAGCCTCGTCGTTCATGTATGAATTTGTAAAACGCAGTTTCTAATCTGTCAACTTCAGCATGCTTGTCAAAAGAAATTGGACGGTGTAGGTTCCATGAGCATGACGCAACTGTTGGATGCGGTGCCGGAAGCAGAGGCCGACGAGGCCACCCCCGACGTCAAGATCATCGAAGACCTGGCGACGCTGCGGTTGCTGTCGGACCCGCTGCGGTTGCGTTTGATCGAGGAGTTGGGTGCCGCGCCCACCACGGTCAAGGCGCTCGCCCGGGCGATGGACATGAAGCCCAATCGCCTCTACTACCACGTGAATCTGCTCGAAGAGCACGGCCTGGTGAGGGTCACGCAGACCCGCATCGTGTCGGGCATCGTCGAGCGGACCTATGCGCTCGTGGCCAAGCACTTCGCCGTCAGCGACGCGCTGCCGCTGCCGGTCGACCTCAAGCGTGAGGTCACCAACAACCTGTTCCAGGTCGTGAGCGCCGAGCTCGACGAGGCGGTCGACACCAACGTCGGGCGCGTGCAGTTGTGGCTGACCAACGACGAGCGCGAGGCGTTCAAGCGCGAGCTCGGCGACCTGCTCGACAAGTACGGCAACGGCGACCGCCACCGCGTCGACGTCGACGCCGACCGCTACACCCTGCTGTTCGCGCTGTACGCCCCCGTCGACCACCCGAAGCGCAAGAAGTAGCGATGCACTCGCTGGGGGGCGACAGCAAGCAAAAGTCGATCTGGCCGGCGCTGCGCACCATGGCTGTGGTGCTGCCCCAGGCGAGCCTCGGCTTCACGATTGGCGCGGTCGTCTTGGTCGTCCTCACCGGGGCGTCGCCGGCGATCGCCACGATCTCGGGCGGACAACTCGTCGGCGCGGTCCTGCACCACGACCGCGCCGGTGTCGACCGCTGGTTGCTGATCCTCGGCATCACATTCGTGGCTTCCCAGCTGATGAACCCGCTGCTGAGCCTGTGCGCCGACGCCCTCGGGCGCCGCCTCACCGGCCATCTGCGCAGTCGCGCCATGGAGGCCGCGGGCGCGCCGGCGGGAATCGGTCACCTCGAAGACCCGGCCACGCTCGACCTCGTCATGCTCGCCCAGGGCGTCGGCACCAACCAGGTCACGCCGCGCCTGGTCGTCGCCGGTGTCTTCGCCATGGCAGCGCAGTACGCCACGGCCCTCGCATCGGGCGCGGTGCTGTTGGCGTTCCACTGGTGGTTTCCGCTGGCGCTCGTGGTCGTGTGGCTGGCGATCATCCGCACGTTTCGACGCCAGTTTTTCCGCGACGTGCAGGGCATCACCGGCCAGGCCGAGACGCTGAGGCGCTCGCAGTACTTCCGCGACCTCGCCCTGACCCCGGGCGCCGTCAAAGAAACGCGCATCTTCGGGCTGGGCGAGTGGGTGGTCGACCGCTTCCATACGTCGTGGGTCGGCGCCATGCGCGACCTGTGGCGCGAGCGGCACGACAGCTGGCAGACCCTGGCGATCTGCGGTCCGCTCTTCTTCCTCGTCGAATGCGGCGCCACCCTCATCGTCGCCCACGCCGCCATCCGCGGCGAGATCTCGCTCGACCGCGCCGTCGTGTTCCTCGGGGCCATGAGCGGAATGGGGGCCATCGCCAACCTGAGCGACAACGACCTCAACATCATGTGGGGTGCGCCGGCCATCAGCGCCGTGACCGACCTCGAGGCCGTCGTTCGCGAGCGGGCGCGGGTGTTACCGGGAACGCAGCCCGCGGCGGGGATGCCGGCGCGCGAAGTGCGCTTCGAGAACGTGTCGTTTGCCTACCCCGGACGCGAGAAGGTTTTCGACGGGCTCGACTTGTCGATCACGGCCGGACAGTCGCTGGCGATCGTGGGCGACAACGGCGCCGGCAAGACGACGCTTATGAAGCTGTTGTGCCGGCTCTACGACCCGACCGAGGGACAGATCCTCGTGGACGGCGTTCCTCTCACCGAGCTGGCGCCCCGCGAGTGGCAGCGGCGCCTCTCCGCCATCTTCCAGGACTTCACGCGGTACCAACTCACCGCGGCGGACAACGTCAGCTTCGGCAATCCCGACGTGCCGGCCGACCCCACCGCGCTCGAGCGCGCCGCGGCGCGCGCGGGCGCCGCCGACCTCGTCGCCGCGCTGCCCCACGGATGGGACACGGTCCTGTCGCGGCAGTTCAAGGACGGTACCGACCTGTCAGGCGGGCAGTGGCAACGCCTGGCGCTCGCCCGTGCGCTGTATGCCGTCGACCACGGCGCCGGCATCCTCATCCTCGACGAACCCACCGCGGCTCTCGACGTGCGCGCCGAGGCGGAGTTGTACGACCGGTTCCTCGACCTGACCCGCGGGCTCACGACGCTGGTGATCTCCCACCGGTTTTCCACGGTGCGCCGCGCCGACCGGATCGTGGTCATCGAACACGGGCAAGTCGTCGAGGACGGTTCGCACGACGAATTGATCGCCGCCGGCGGCCGCTACGCCACGATGTTCCGGCTGCAAGCGGCGCGCTTCACCGACCGCGAGGCGCGAATCGATGTTTGACGTGCGCCCGGGCAAGCACACGAGCGTGCGCACGATGGCACGCGGCTTCGGGGTGCTGTTCGTCGCCGCCTTCCAGGCCGATGCGTTCCGGGCGTCGATCAACCTCGGCCTCGCTCTCGTCCAGCCGGTGGCCGACGTGCTCTCGGCCGTCTGGCTGAGAAACCTCATCAACGCCATCGCCGCGCATCACGGCGACACGGCCACGCGCGCCGCCGTCATCATGGGCCTGTGCGCCGTGGCGTCGGTGTGCGCCGGCTGGGGCGGCTTCAACCTCAACATGGTCCTGCGCGAGAAGGTGGGCGAGCTGATGGACCGGCGGGTGATGGCCCTCACGCTGGCCATTCCGACCCTCGAGCATCACGAGCGCGCCGACTACCTCGACGAGATCGAAATCCTGCGTACGCAGCGCGACCAGTTGAGTTCGTCGGTCCACGCCGTCGTGCTGAACATCGGGATGCTGTGCCGCATCGGCGGCACGGTCGGCCTACTGGCGACGATCCACCCGGCCCTGGTGTTGCTGCCGCTGTTCGGCATCCCGTCGTTGCTGACGGCGGCCACCGCCGAGCAGCGCCGCCAGCGCGTGCTCGAGCGCTGCGCCGAGCCGATGCGCGTCACCCGTCACCTGATCGAGACGGCGACGACCGCCGCGCCGGCCAAGGAGATCCGCATCTTCGGGCTCAACCCGACCCTCGTCGGACGTCACCGCGCGCTGTGGCGCGAGATGGACGCCATCCAGGACCGCACCGCCCGTCTCGCGGCGCTGCTCTCGGCGATCGGGTGGGGCGTGTTCGGCCTCGGCTTCGCCGGCGCGCTCACGCTCGTCGCCCACCGCGCCCTCAGCGGCCAGGCGTCGCCCGGCGAGGTCGTGCTCGCCATCACGCTCGCGGGCCAGGTCAACCAGCAGGTGTCGGGGGTCGTGCAGATGGCGACGTGGTTGATCTCGGGGCTCAAGACGACGGGTCGTTACCTGTGGCTCGTCGACTACGCCGCGGAGGCCACCAAGCCGGTCGAGAACGAAACGCCGCCGCCCGACCGCCTCGTGACCGGCATCGAATTCGACCACGTGTCGTTCCGCTACCCCGGCACCGACGTCGACGTGCTGTCCGACGTGTCGTTCCGCATTCCGGCCGGAGCCACGGTGGCGGTCGTGGGCGACAACGGCGCCGGCAAGTCGACGCTGGTCAAGCTGCTGTGCCGGTTCTACGACCCGACGCAGGGTGCGGTGCGCGTCGAGGGTGTCGACCTGCGGCGCCTCGATCCGGATAAGTGGCGCCAGCGGCTCTCCGCCGGCTTCCAGGACTTCGCCCGTTTCGAGCTGGTGGCCCGCGAGACCGTCGGCGTCGGCCAACTCGACGACCTCGAGGACGTCGGCGCCGTGCAGGCGGCGCTCGAGCGGGCGTCGGCCGACGGCGTGGTCGAGTCGTTGCCCGCCGGCTTCGAGACCCAGCTGGGCAAGAGCTTTGGCGACGGCGCCGAGTTGTCGGGTGGCCAGTGGCAGAAGCTGGCGTTGGGCCGGGCGATGATGCGGCCCGACCCGCTGCTCCTCCTGCTCGACGAACCGACGGCGTCGCTCGACGCTCAGACCGAACACGCCCTGTTCGAGCGCTACGCCGGCGCCGCCCGCCAGTCGGCGGCGGCGACGGGTGCGATCACCGTCTTGGTGTCGCACCGGTTCTCGACGGTGCGCATGGCCGACCTGATCGTGGTGCTCGACGGCAACACCGTGCGGGAGGTCGGCAGCCACGCCGAGCTCGTCGCCCGCCACGGCCTGTACGCCGAGTTGTTCGAGCTCCAGGCGCGGGCGTACCGCTGAGCTAGCGCCGGAGCCGGCCGCTGCCGATGGCGTTGAGGACGGCGAGGAAAATCGTGGCCCCGATCGCTGCCACCAGGATCGAACGCAATCCGAAGTGGTTGATCCCGGGGCCGCCGTTCCAGCGATCGAGTGCGCCGCCGATCAAGCCGCCGATGACACCGACGACGATGTGGGTGATGCAGCCGCCGCCCCGCCGGCCCGTCAGCCAGCCCGCGATCACCGCGGCGACAAATCCGACGACGGCCCACCCGATGATTCCCATGGGCGGGAAGTTACGCCGTTACGCCGCGTGCTTGTGGTGAGACGTTGCCGCCCGCCGCGCCTGGGCTTCACGCAGCGCTTCGCGCGCGGCGCGCACGCCCTCTTTGCCTCGCGCGATGGTGCGCGGGTCAAGGCGCCAGTAGGAGCGTCGTCCTTCCTTGATGTCTAGCTGCTGCTGCAGCTGCTCACGTTCTTGCACTGCCATGACTCCAGTGTGCCGAAGGGGTGTAACACCGAAATAGGGCCGTACAGCTCTAGCTTGAACTCCGCTTTCACTTCTTAAGATCGGCTGTTCCGTCCCTAGATTGAGCCCAATGGATGCGGCTGCCTTCCTTGGTTTGTTACCCACCGAAGACCCGTTGAAATTCCGTTTACCCGTGACAAACGGCATCTGTACCGGTGGGCGGTTTCTCTTCGGCGGCGCCGGCTTGGCGGCGGGCGTCGTCGCCCTCGAGCAGGCCAGCGGTCGGCCCCTCGTGTGGGCCACGGCCCAGTACCTGAGTTTTGCCCGCCCGCCGGCGGTGCTCGACCTCGACGTCACGCTGGCGGTCGTCGGCAACCAGATCACGCAGGGGCGTGTCGTCATGTCGGACGGCGGACAGGAGGTCATCACGCTCCAGGCGGCGCTCGGTGCGCGCGACGTCGACATCACCGGCCAGTGGGCGATCTGTCCCGACGTGCCGCCGCCTGATGCCTGCCGCGACCGCGAGTTCCGCAACGACCCGTCGGCCACGATTTCGGCGCGCATCGAAGAGCGCGTCGCCATGGGCCGCTCGCCCCGCGACATGGACGGCACACCCGGCGACGGTCGCGCCGCGCTGTGGTGTCGCATGCCCGAGCTGCTCGAGATGTCGCCCGCCGCGCTGGCCGTGCTCGGCGACTTCGTGCCCTTCGGCGTGTCACAGGCGACGGGCCGGATGGCGGGCGGGAACAGCCTCGACAACACGCTACGGGTCGCCACCCTCGTACCGACCGAGTGGGTCCTGCTCGACGTGCGCATCCAGGCAATACACAGCGGCTTCGCCCACGGCCTCGTCCACCTTTGGTCAGAAGACCGGACCCTTCTCGCCACCGCGTCGCAGTCGGTCAAGGTCAGGATGTGGCGATAAGCGGTAGACATTCGGCATGTCTCCGTACGGGATCACTGTTCCTTTTGACGCTCCGCTGAGCGAGCACGCCGCGCTGTACAAGGAAGTCGCCGACTTGGGCTACACCGACGTGTGGACGGGTGAGTCCAACGGCGCCGACGGCCTGACGCCTCTGATCCTGGCCGCTGCCTGGGAGCCCCGGCTGCGCGTCGGCCCGGCGATCCTGCCGGCCTACACGCGCGCGCCGGCGTTGATGGCGCAGTCCGCCGCGTCGCTGGCGGCCGCCGCCCCCGGACGCTGCGCGTTCGGGATCGGCACGTCGTCGGACGTGATCGTCGAGAAGTGGAACGGTGTGCCCTTCGTCGAGCCGTACAAGAAGACCCGCGACATGGTCCGCTTCTTGAAGGACGCGTTGTCGGGGGAGAAGGTCGACAAGGAATACGACACCTTCACCGTGCGCGGCTTTCGTCTCGCCATGCGGGTGCCCCAGCCGCCGCCGATCCTCGTGGCCGCGCTGCGCCCCGGCATGCTGCGCATGGCGGGGCGCGAAGCCGACGGCGCCATCATCAACTGGCTGTCGCCCGACGACGTCAAGCAGGTGGCCCCGGAAGTCGGCCCCGGCAAGGAGATCGTGGCGCGCATCTTCGTGTGCCCGTCCGAAGACGCCGACACCGTGCGCGCCGCCGGCAAGTTCGCCGTCGCCGCGTACTTGAACGTCGAGGTGTACGCCAAGTTCCACGAGTGGCTCGGTCGCGGCGACGACCTCGCGGCGATGTGGAAGCACTGGAAGGAAGGCGACCGCAAGGCCGCGACCGCCGCGATCCCGGATCACGTCGTCGACCAGCTCATCGTCCACGGCCACCCCGACTACTGCCGCGAGCAGATCGCCCGCTACGTCGAAAACGGCGTCACCACCCCCGTCCTCGCCACCATGCCCTTCGGCATGGACACGATGGCCGCCGTCCGCGCCCTCGCCCCCAAGTAACCAGTCGCGCTTCTTCACGCTTCTGGTGTCTCCAGGAAAGAAAGACCCTTCCGTGGATACACCAGAAGCGGGGCGATTAGCGGAGGCGGTAGCTCCAGGTGTAGGTGCCGGGGCCGATGCGGTGGGGCGGGGAGACGTCGGGGCCGCAGGCGCCGGAGCCGACGCCGCGCTCGCGCACGCTGATCCACACGTAGCAGCGGTCTGACGGCGGGAGCTCCTCGAGGTGGGCGACGGCGTCGATCTCCTCGTCGGTGTGGCGCGCCACGACGACGTTGAGGTCGTTCATGTGGTCGACGACGAGCAGCGGCTCGCCGGCCGCGTCGAGGAACCGCATCCAGCGCATGCCCGTGCGGTTGCCGCTCGACTGCGGGTGCACGTAGGGGACGGCCCAGTCGTCCACCAGCGTCGTCCAGCGCCCGTAGCGCGCCGACGCGCACCGGTCGGAGTAGTTCTCGTGCGGACCCTTGCCGAACCACTCCACGGCGTGGACGCCCGCGCCGAGGTCGAGGCGCACGCCGACGCGGGCGATGTCGTCGAAGGGTTGCTCGACGGTGTGGGTGACGACGTCGCCGTCGCGCTGGGTGACGAGTGCGACCGAGGCGAAGTCGAGCGTCTTCCACCGCGCCGCGTGGCCCGGGCCGAATGTCTCGTTGTCGATCGGCGCCCGCCACAGGGACAACGACGGCTCCCCCTCGCGGCGCGTCGCCGGCGCATCACCCGGCGCGTCGTCGGGCAGGCGCCGCACAAGTTGCGCGAACGCACGGTCGACCTCCAGCGTCGCGATGTCGCCGGGCTCGGCGGCGACCCACGATGACTCGCCGGTGTCGTCGTTGGTGACGCGAAACCCGTCGCCCTCGACGGTGATCTGCACCGGGTTCATCACGTGGGCCAGTTCGAGCAGCGACGGGTGGGGCACGCGGAACGTGTCGACCAGCCCGTTCATACAGAACGCCCCGTCGTTCGGGTAGTCGCCGAAGTCGCCGCCGTAGGCCAGCCGGTCACCCTGCACGAGGGCTTGGTCGGCCCAGTCCCACACGAAGCCTCCTTGCAGGCCGTGATGGGCGCGGATCGCCTCCCAGTACTCGTCGGCGTCGCCGCACGAGTTGCCCATCGCGTGGATGTACTCGCACATGATCAGCGGCTTGGTGGGCGGGCCCGACTCGGCCCAGCGCACCAGCGCCTCGACCGGCGGGTACATCGGCGCGATCACGTCGGTCTCGGGACGTTCCTTGGAGAGGATCGCGACGGAGTACGACTGGCCGCCTTCGGCCATCATGTCCTCGCTGATCCCGCTCTCGTAGTGGACGGGCCGCGTCGGGTCGTAGGCCCGCAGCCAGGCCGCGGCCGCGCGGTGCGCGGGCGACACGCCCGACTCGTTGCCCAGCGACCACATGATCACGCTCGCGTGGTTCTTGTCGCGCTGGGCCATACGCGCCACGCGTTCGAGCATCGCCGCTGCCCAGCGCGGGTCCTTGGTCAGCGACCGCAAGTAGGCGTGCGACTCGATGTTGGCCTCGTCGAGCACGTACATCCCGAGACGGTCGCAGACGTCGTACAGATACGGGTCGTTGGGATAGTGCGCGGTGCGGATGGCGTTGAAGTTGTGCTGCTTCATCAGCAGCACATCGCGCTCGATCGATGCGCGGGTGACCGCCTTGCCGCGGTGGGCGTCGGTGTCATGACGGTTCACCCCCCGCACCAGGATCGGTCGGCCGTTGACACGCAGTTCGGCCCCGACAATCTCGACGCGCCTGAACCCGACGTCGAGTGTCACGCTGTCGACGACCGCATCCTGGGCGTCGACGAGTTCGACCGCCACCGAATACAGCCGCGGTCTCTCGGCGTTCCACAACTCGACTTCGGGGACCGTCACCTGAAGCGTCGCACCGCGGCCTTCGAACGCGTAGGAATTGACGATCCAGCTGTCGTGCTCGAAGCGACAGCTCGCGTCGGCCCAGCGTCCGTCGCACGTCACCCGCAGCCGCCAGCCGCGTGTCGTGCCCGGGGTGCCCCCGACGCGCACGCGCGCGGTGAGGGTTCCGTCCATGTCGGCCACGGTGTGCACGTCGGCAACGTGGACCGCGGGCGTGGCGTAGAGGAAGACCGAGCGGTGCAGGCCGGCGTGGTGCCAGTGGTCCTGGTCTTCCAAGTAGGTGGCCTCTGACCACCTCACGACCACCAACGCGATGTCGGCGGTGTCTCCGGCGGTGACGAAGCGCGTGAGGTCGAACTCCTGTGGCAGCCGCGAGTCCTTGCCGAAACCGACGGGAGCGCCGTCGACGAACACGTACAGCACCGTTTCGGCCGCGCCCACGTGCAACACGATGCGCTGCGCGTCCCAGGCCTCGGGGATCGTGACCCTGTGCCGGTACACGCCCGTCGGGTTGTGGCGCGGCACCGACGGCGGTGGACCCGGAAACGGCATCTGCACGTTGGTGTACTGCGGACGGTCGAAGCCCTGCATCGTCCAACAGCCGGGCACCTCGATCGTGGACCAGCGCGCGGTGTCGCCCTCCACGTGGTCGGCGAGTACCGACTCGGGCTTGGGCAGCAGCGTGAACGCCCACTCGCCGTCGAGCGACACCTCGTCGCCGCGCGACAGGTAGGTCGCCATCGGTTCGCGGCCGAACGCAATCGCTTCAGGCCGCGTCCAGGACCGCGGCCCGAAGGCGTCGAGGACGTTCACGCCCGCGACACTAGGAGGGCGACCGCGACGAAGTGGGCGGCCGCCGCCACGACCGTCAGCGCGTGAAAGACCTCGTGGTACCCGAACGTCGCCGGCGACGGGTCGGGTCGTTTGCGGGCGTACACCACCGCGCCGGTCGTGTAGAGCAGCCCACCGATCACGATCCACGCGAATTCCGCCGTTGTCGTGCCGCGCAGGTAGCCGGGGACGTCGAAGGCGGCGAACCATCCGACGACGAGATAGCCAAGCGCGCCGAGCCAGCGCGGGGCCCGCACGATCAGTACCTGCAGCACGATCCCGATCGCGGCCAGGATCCACATGGCCGTCAGCAGTTGCGTGCGCCGCGGCGGCGTGAGCGCGAGTGCGGTGACGGCGGTGTACGTGCCGGCTATCGCCAGCAGGATCGCGCCGTGGTCGAGGCGCTGCAGCACGCGCGACAACCGGCGCGGTCGCTTCGTCGACGCGTGATACGCGGCGCTGATGCTGAACATGGCCAACACGCCGAGGCCGTAGACGACAACGGCGAGACGATTGCCGTGGGCCGACGGGGTGGTGACGGCCAACGCGACGAAGGCGATGGCGAACAGTGGCACCGCGCCTCTGTGGAGCAGGCCGCGCCACGCCGGGCGGATCTCTACGTGGTCCACCGCTCCACGTTGGCGTCGTAGATCTCGCGCAGGATCATCGGGATGTCGCGGGTCAGGCCCCACTCGGGGTAGTGCGACGCCAGCCGGTCGTTCGAGCCGATCCACCAGAGGTGGTCGCCGATGCGGTTGGTGTCGTCGTAGGTCCACGTGAGTTCGCGCCCGGCGATCTCCTGACTGATGGAGATCGCCTCGAGCACGGAGCAGTTGGCGTGCCGCCCACCGCCGAGGTTGTAGACCTCGGCGACTCGCGGGGCGCGGAAGAACGCCTCGAACGCGCTGGCGACGTCGTCGGAGTGGATCGCGTCGCGCACTTGCTTACCGCCGTAGCCGAAGACGGTGTACGGCGTGCCCGTCATCGTGCAGCGCATCACGTAGCCGAGAAAGCCGTGGAGCTCCGTTGCCGCGTGCGCCGGCCCGGTGAGCGTGCCGCCGCGAAAACACACGGTCGGCATGTCGAAGTAGCGGCCGTACTCCTGCACCATGAGGTCAGCGGCGGTCTTGGACACGCCGAAAATACTGTGCAGCGCGTGGTCGATCGACATGTCCTCCCGGATACCGCCCGCGTACGGGTGGTCGGCGGCGATCTCCCAGCGCGTTGCGTGTTCCTCGAGCGGCAGGCGGTTCGGGGTGTCCCCGTAGACCTTGTTGGTCGACGTGAAAATGAACGGCGCCTCCGGGCAGTGCTGGCGCGTCGCCTCCAGCATGTTGAGCGTGCCGACGGCGTTGACGCCGAAGTCGGTCAACGGTTCGCGCGCCGCCCAGTCGTGCGACGGTTGCGCGGCGGTGTGCACGACGACGGCGATCTCGCGACCGATCGACGCGAACAACGCGTCGATGCCGGCCTCGTCCCGCACGTCGATGTTGCGGTGCGTGAAGGCCGCACCGAGGGTGTCGCCCAGGCGACGCAGGTTGGCCGCCGTCGACGCCTCAGCACCGAAGAACACGGCGCGCATGTCGTTGTCGACGCCGACGACGTCGAGGCCGAGCGAGGCGAAACGCGTGGCGGCGGCGGAGCCGATCAGGCCGCCCGCGCCGGTGATGATCGCGACTGAACCCACGGGCAAAGCTCGACTAGTTGCTGCGGACCCGACTGCGGGTGCGCTCGCGCGTGCCGTTGCCGTTGGTGTCCTCGGAGTGCGGGCGATACGAGTACTCGTACGCGTAGTTCGACGTGACCTCGGCGCCGTTGACCACTACGCCGAGCAGCGGCGCCTGCGCCGCTTCGAAGGTGTTGAGCGCTTTCGTCAGGTCGCGCCGGCCTGTGACCTTGGCGGTAGCTACGAGGACGACCCCGTCGACGCGCGCGGAAAGCACCACGGCGTCGGTGACGGGCAGCACTGGGGGCGCGTCGATCAGCACGTAGTCGTTCTCGGCCCGCAACGCGGCGAGCAGTTCGTTGACGCGCACGGTGCCCAACAACTCCGCGGGGTTCGGCGGCAGCGGGCCCGACGCCAGCAGCTGGATGCTGCCGCCGTTCGGGAGTTGCACGCGCTGCAACGCGTGCGAGAGGGGCGCGTCGCCGAGCAGCACCGAGGTAAATCCCAGCTCGTTGGTGCAACCAAAGAACTCGTGCACGCGGGGCCGGCGCAGGTCGCAGTCGACGACGGTCACCCGCTGGCCGGCGAGCGACAGCGTGACGGCAAGGTTCGACAGCGTCGTGGTCTTGCCTTCGGCGGCGACTGGACTAGAGATCTGGAGCACGTGGGCTTCGCGGCGCAGGCCGGCGAACTGCACGTTGGTGCGGAAGGAGCGGTACGCCTCGGCGGGCGTCGAGCCGGTGTCTTCGATGGTGACGAGGCGTGCCTGGTGCCGGTTGCGCCAGTCGACGATCGCCGGGATGGCGCCGAGAATGGGCAGCGGCCGCACGATGCGCTCGACTTCTTCGACGTTCTTGACCGAGTCGTCGAGGAAGTCCAGCCCGATGGCGGCGACGATGCCGAGCAGCAGGCCGAGGGCCACGGCGAGGGCGGCGCTCTGCCGCGGCTTCGGGCTGATCTGCGCTCGCGGCACCACGCCGCGGACCAACACCTGGACGCCGCCGTTGGCGACCGACGCGTCGACCGACGCCTGGTCCGCCTTCTGTTGGTAGACGATGTAGGACGTCTGGGCGGCATCGCGCTGGATCTTCAGGCCCTCGAGTTCGGCGGCTGACGCCTTGGCTGCCGTCGCCCGTGCGATCTGCGCTTCGAGGTCCTGCACCTTTTGCTGCGCCTCGGCGGTCTTCTGCGAGAGCTCGGTGCTGATCTGCACGGACTGCCGGATCGCTTCGTCGCGCTTTTGCTGCTGGTACGTCTCGGCATAGGCGGTTGCTGCCTTGGCCGCGACGGTCGGCGAGGTGGCGTGCACGGTGACTTCGAGCACGCGCGTCTGCCCAACGCCGTGTGCCTCGACGCTGGTGACTGCCGCGGCTGCGGCTCCGAGCTTTTTGGCGACGGCGCCCGACACCGCCGGCGAGGTCATGACTTGTTCCTGGGTCGCGATCTGCGCCGGATCCGGCGCCACGTACCCGCCGCTCTGGAACACCGACGTGTCCTGCGCCGCGAACAGGACGCGGCTGGTTGACGAGTAGATCGGTGTGGCCCGAGCGCTGAGGAACAGCGAGATCGCCGCCGCTACGACTGCCGCGGCCGCAACCAAGAGGCGTCGGCGCCACAAGATTCGGAGGTAGTCGAAAACGTTCGACTCGGGGTTGGAAATCTCCACGGTTGATCCGAGGCTAGTCACGGTGCCGTATCCGTTGTCGTCGTGTCCGATGCCCGGTCTCTCACGCCGCGATCCCGGGGCCACGCTACCGCCGAGCCTGGTTAGCACTCGGTATCATCGAGTGCCAGATGCTCGACGAACGCAAGGCCGCCGTGCTGCGCGCGGTGGTAGAGGAATACATCGAGACGGCACAACCGGTGGGCTCGGCCCATCTGCGTCAGAGCGCGGGCGTGAGCGTGTCGTCGGCCACGATCCGCAACGACATGGCGGCCCTCGAGCGCGACGGATACCTGAGCCATCCCCACACCAGCGCCGGCCGCGTGCCCACCGACAAGGGCTACCGCTTCTTCGTCGACGCCCTCACCGACCCCAACCTCGACCGGCCCGAGCAGCAGCGGGTCTCGGAGTTCTTCGACCGCACGCACGTCGCCCTCGAACAGATGCTGGCGGAGACGACCAATCTGCTGGCGACGCTCACCAATTACGCGGCGGTCGTGGTGTCGCCGGGTTCCGAGGCGGCGCACGTGCGCTCGATCCACCTCGTGGACATGGGCGGCAACGAGGGCCTCGCCGTCGTCGTGTTGTCGAACCAGATCGTCGAGAAACTCACCTTCGACCTGCCCGCCGGCTCCACTGACGACGACCTGGCGGCCGCGAGCGCGGCGCTCAGCGCCCGCCTCACCGGCAAGCCACTCGCCTTCACCGGCCGATTCGCCACCGGCAACCGCCGGGTCGACGCGGTCATCGACGCCGTGAAGGCGTCGTACCGCCGGCGCGAGTCGGTCGTCGCCGGTCAGGACCACGTATTCGTGGGCGGCACGGCGCGCGTCGCCGATGCCTTCGAAGCCGTCGACACCGTGCGGCGCGTCCTCGGCGTCCTCGAGCACCAGTACGTCGTGGTCGGGCTGCTGCGCGACGTGCTCAACACCGGGCGGTCGGTGGCGATTGGAACCGAGCATGGAGTCGCACCGCTCGCGGAGTGCGCCGTCGTCGTCGCGCCCATCACCATCGCCGGTCAGCCCGCGGGCACTGTCGGCGTGCTCGGACCGACGCGCATGAACTATCCCCACGCCCTGGCGGCGGTTTCCGCGGTGAGTCGCCGTCTGGGCGAGAATCTGAGTTCCGATGAATGACCTGTACGCGCTCCTAGGCGTCGAGAAGAACGCCACCGACGCCGACATCAAGCGCGCCTACCGCAAGCTCGCCCGCGAGCTGCACCCCGACGCCAATCCCGACGACACCGAGGCGCATGAGCGCTTCAAAGAAGTCTCGATGGCCTACGAGGTGTTGTCGGACCCGGACAAGCGGCAGCGCTACGACATGTTCGGCTCGGCCGGCATGGGCAGCGCCGGCGGTCCCGGCAACGCCGAAGACTTCTTCGCCAGCGGCCTCGGTGACATCTTCGAGCAGTTCTTCGGCTCGGGATTCGGCGGCGGGCGCAGCGCTGGGCCGATGCGAGGCGCCGACGCCGAGGCGGTGGTGGACCTCACCTTCGAGGAAGCGGTTTTCGGGGCGGAGAAAGAGGTGCGCCTGCGCCTCCCCGTCACCTGCACCACGTGCAAGGGCTCCGGCGCGGCCGACGGCACCGCGCCGGTCAACTGTTCGCAGTGCGGTGGCACCGGCGAAGTGCGCCGCGTGCGCCAGAGCATTCTCGGCCAGATGGTGACCACGGGCCGCTGCAACGCCTGCGCTGGTCTGGGCACCGTCATCGCCTCGCCGTGCAAGG
This sequence comes from Acidimicrobiales bacterium, assembly GCA_035546775.1. NCBI lineage: Bacteria > Bacillati > Actinomycetota > Acidimicrobiia > Acidimicrobiales > Acidimicrobiales bacterium. Next base: position 127,209 of record DASZWD010000072.1, on the reverse strand, counting down.
ACTGTCGCGGCGACGGGCGGCGCCTGGAAGAACGCGTCGAAGTCGTGACCGTGCCCGCCGGCATCGACAACGGCCAGACGCTGCGCAGCCACGGGCGTGGGGCGGCGGGCCCCCGCGGCGGACCGGCCGGCGACTTGTATCTGCACGCCCGTGTGCAGCCCCACGACCACTTCGAACGCGAGGGCGTCGACGTGCACACCGAGTTGCACATCCCGATGACGCAAGCCGCGCTCGGGGCCAATGTCGAGGTGCTCACCCTCGAAGGCCTCGAGGAGATCCCGATCTCTCCCGGCACCCAGTCGGGCGCGGTGTTGCGCCTGCGTGGCCGTGGTGTGCCCCACACCAGCGGTCGCGGCCGCGGCGACTTTCACATTCACCTCGCCGTCGACACGCCCACCGACCTCAACGCTGAGACCGATCAGCTGCTGCGCCAGTTCGCCGGCTTGCGCGGCGAAAAGGTCAACGACGCTCCACACGGGCTGTTCAAGAAGATCAAGTCCGCGTTCAGCTAGCGGGCTACCGGGCGCGCTCGTCGCCCCACACGAGTACGTGTAGGCGGGTGGTGAGGTTCCACCCGCGCGCCGCTACCGCGTCGGCGAGCTCCGCCGTGCGCCTGCGGACCGTGTCGGCGTCGGTGCCTTCCGGCATGATCCACACGTTCGCGGCGCCGGCCGCGTCGACGATCGCCGCGACCTCGTCGAGTTCGGCGACCTCGGTGACGACAAACTTGAACGCCGCGCCACGCGCCGCGAAGCCGCGCAGCACGTCGAGCTTCACGCGCCGGTCGGCGTCCATGCCGCTGTTGGCCAGCTTGGGCGACACGACCCACTGCTCGACGAGGGCGGTGTCCCACGCCAGCGTGCCCGCCGTCTCGACGTGCGTCCGCCAGCCGCGCGCCGCGAACGCTCGCACCAGTTCGTCGAGCTTCGAGCGCTGGAGCAATGGCTCGCCGCCGGTGACCACGACGGTGTCGACGTGCATCGGTTCGAGCGCGGCGACGATGTCGTCCACGCTCATCTCGTGCAACTCCCTCGCCGGGTCGTACTGCGACCAGTCCCACGAGAACTTCGAGTCGCACCACGCGCAGGCGAGGTTGCACCGCCCGAGACGCACGAACCCGCAGCGGCGTCCGAGCGCGGGGCCTTCGCCCTGGAACGTCGGCCCGAAGATTTCGTTGACGACGATCACAGTGCAGGATCGACGACGCCGGCGTCGCTGAAGCCCTTGGCCCGCAGCACGCACGAGTCGCAGTCGCCGCACGGCGCGTCGCCGCCGCGGTAACACGACCACGTCAATGCGAGCGGCGCGCCGAGTTCGACACCGCGGCGCACGATCTGGGCTTTGCTCATGTCGATCAGCGGCGTGACGACGTCGACGGGGTTGCCTTCGATGGCAGTGCGCAGCGCCAGGGCGGCGGTCGCGCGGAACGAGGCGATGAACTCGGGGCGGCAGTCCGGATACCCCGAATAGTCGAGGGCGTTCACGCCGATGCTGACGTTGTCATAGCCCCGCGCCTCGGCTAGCGCGACCGCCAGCGACAAGAAGACGAGGTTGCGTCCGGGCACGTAAGTGATCGGGATGCCGGCGCCGCCGGCGGCCGCGTCAGCCGCGGTCGGCACGTCGATCGACGTATCGGTCAGCGCCGAGCCGCCCCACGCCGACAGGTCGAGGCGTTGCTCGATGTGCTCGACGCCGTAGTGCGCGGCGATGGCGCGCGCCCGTTGCAGTTCGACGGCGTGACGCTGCCCGTAGTCGATCGACAACGCGATGACGGCGTCGCTCGACGCCACCGCTTCGGCGAGACACACCGTGGAGTCGAGTCCGCCGGAGAGGATCACGACGGTGCGGATCATGCCTCGATCTCGACCGAACTGTTCTCCGTCTCCCACAGCCGGATGCGATGCAGCACGGCACCCGCGTGCGCCAGCCGCTCCCAGATGTCGGCCGCGATCAACTCGGCCGTCGGGTTCGGCAGCAGGTCGTTCAAGTAGGTGTGGTCGAAACGGTCGATCACCTCGCGGTGCACGAGCGCTGAAAGATCACTGAAGTCAATGACAATCCCGTCGGCGGTGAGGGGACCGGACACGGTGACTTCGAGCCGGTACGAGTGTCCGTGGAGGTTCTGGCACGCGCCGGGATGCCACTCGAGTTGGTGCGCGGCTTCGAAGCTGAAGCTGCGGGTGACGCGGGTGCGCACTACGCCACTATTGCGGCTCGCCGTACGGCTGCCCCGCCTGCGCGTAGCACTCGACGTGGTAGTGCTCGACGCGATCCCAGCTTCCGTCCACGTAGATGTTGGCGATGACCTGACGCCCTTGCGTGCGCGCTTTGAACTTCACGGTCTCGCCGCAAACCGGGCATACGGCACTATTGCCCGGCTCAATGCTCCGTTCGACGGCTCGTGACTGACTCATCGCGCAAAACCCTAGGCGGTTTGGGTTGACAGCCGGATCAAACGGGCGAACCCTCACCGTTGGCGTCGGGGCCCGTCGAGCGTCCGCCGCGCTCCGGGCCTCGGCGCTCCTGCTCGGAGCCGCCCTGTTGCGCGCGTCCCAGCCGAATGGCAGCTTGCGCCAGCGCGCGCGCTGTGGGCTCGTCTGCGCCTTGGGCGGTGACTTCCGCGATGAGGCTTTCGACGCGCGCCGCTTCGTCCTCGGCCGTGATGGGACGCGCCACCGGTGCGACGGTGGTGGCGACCAGTAGGCCACCGATGGCGATCGCCGCGCACAGTCCGCCGAAGAGGGCGACACCGTTGCGGTCGAGCACCGACCCCACGATCATCGTCGGGATCGCGGCGGCGCACACGGCGATGACGACGGCGCGCAGGCGGCGAACGGCGACCATGGACGATGGTCTAGTTGCGGACGAGCGGCTTGTACTTGATCCGATGCGGCTGCGACGCGTCGCCCCCGAGGCGCTGCTTCCGGTCGGCCTCGTAGTCCTGGTAGTTGCCCTCGAACCACACCACCTGCGAGTCGCCCTCGAAGGCGAGGATGTGGGTGGCGATGCGGTCGAGGAACCAACGGTCGTGGCTGATCACCACCGCGCAACCGGGGAACGTGAGCAGCCCTTCTTCGAGGGCGCGCAGGGTGTCGACGTCGAGGTCGTTCGTCGGTTCGTCGAGGAGGATCAAGTTGCCGCCGGCGCGCAGCACCTTGGCGAGTTGCACGCGGTTGCGCTCACCGCCCGACAGCGTGCCGACGACTTTCTGCTGATCCGTCCCGGTGAAACCGAACCCGGCGACCCAGGCGCGGCTGCGGTACTCGCGGTTGCCGATCACCATGTGGTCGAGGCCGTCGCTGATCTCTTCGAAGACGGTCTTGTCGGGGTCGAGCGTCTCGCGTGACTGGTCGACGTGGGCGATCTGGACGGTCGAGCCGACGGTGAGCTCGCCCGAGTCGGGCTTCTCGTCGCCGGTGATCATCTTGAACAGCGTCGTCTTGCCGGCGCCGTTCGGACCGATCACGCCGACGATGCCACCGCGGGGCAGCGAGAACGTCAGGTCGTCGATCAGCAGCTTGTCGCCGAACGCCTTGGTGATGTGCTTGGCCTCGACGACCACGTCGCCCAGGCGCGGCCCGTTGGGGATCGCGATCTGCACCTGCTCCTGGCGCTGGTCGGCGGCTTCGGCCTCGGCCACGAGTTGCTCGTAGGCGTTGACGCGCGCCTGGCCCTTGGCGTGGCGCGCCTTGGGCGCCATGCGGATCCATTCGAGCTCGCGGGCGAGGGTGCGCTCGCGCACCTTGTCGGCCTTCTCCTCCTGGGCGAGGCGCGTCTGCTTCTGCTCGAGCCAGCTCGAGTAGTTGCCCTCCCACGGGATGCCGCGGCCGCGGTCGAGTTCGAGGATCCAGCCGGCGACGTTGTCGAGGAAGTAGCGGTCGTGGGTGACGGCGATGACCGTGCCCTCGTAGTCCTTCAAGAACCGCTCGAGCCAGGCGACCGACTCGGCGTCGAGGTGGTTGGTCGGCTCGTCGAGCAGCAGCAGGTCCGGGCGCTGGAGGAGCAGCCGGCACAGCGCGACGCGGCGCCGCTCGCCACCCGAGAGGTGGGTGACGGGGGAGTCGCCCGGGGGCAGGCGCAGGGCGTCCATGGCGATGTCGAGCGTGCGCTCGATGTCCCAGCCGCCGACGGCGTCGATCTTGTCCTGGAGCTGGCCCTGCTTCTCGAGCAGGGCGTCGAAGTCGGCGTCGGGGTCACCCATCGCCTCGCACACCTCGTTGAACTCCTTGAGCATCGCCATCGTCTCGGCGACGCCTTCGGCGACGTTGCCCGCCACGTCCTTGTCCGGGTCGAGCTGCGGTTCCTGCGGCAGGTAGCCGACGCTGAAGCCCTTGGTCAGCCGCGCCTCGCCGGAGTAACCGTCGTCGAGGCCGGCCATGATCTTGAGCAGCGACGACTTGCCGGCGCCGTTGCTCCCCAGCACTCCGATCTTGGCGCCCGGGTAGAACGACAGGTTGATGTTCTCGAGGACCTGCTTGTCCGGCGGATGCACCCGCGAGACCCGCTGCATTGTGTAAATGAACTCGTGCGCCATGGCGGACGACGAGGGTACTTGGCGTGCGCCCAGCTTCTGGTGTCTCCAGGACAGAAAGACCCTGCCGTGGAGACACCAGAAGTGGCGTGCTCGCTAGACCCGGGGAAGGAAGGCGGCGTCGCGGTAGTAGCGGAGTTCGTTGACGGAGTCGACGATGTCGCCGAGGGCGCGGTGGTTGCCGGTCTTGTCGGGGCGCTTGCTGTAGATCTCGGGGTACCAGCGGTCGACGAGTTCCTTGACGGTGGACACGTCGACGCAGCGGTAGTGCAGGTAGTCCTCGATCTCGGGCAGGTAGGCGGCGAGAAACCGGCGGTCGGTCCCGATGGAGTTGCCGCACAACGGCGCCATCCGGTTCGACGGGACGTGCTGCTTGATGAAGGCCAGCGTCTGGGCGCCCGCGTCTTCGAGGGTGACGGTCGAGGCGCGGATGGCGTCGGTCAACCCGCTCTTGGCGTGCATGTTCTTGACGACCTCGCTCATGTTTTCGAGCAGGTCGTCGTCGACGTGGATGACGAGGTCGGGCCCCTCGGCGACGATGTTCAGGTCGGCGTCGGTGACCAGCGTGGCGATCTCGACGATCCGATCACGCGACGGATCGAGGCCCGTCATCTCCAGGTCCATCCACACGAGCGGGCGGTCAGGCATCGGCGACACCGTAGATTGCAGACGTGAATCCTGAGGTGCCCGTCGTCGGCGAGACCCTGCCCGCGTACGCCCACCCGGGAGATGCCGGCGCCGACCTGACGGCCGCGGAGCCCGTCACCCTGCACGCCAACGGCGGTCGGGCGCTGGTGGCGACAGGCCTGCGCGTCGCCATTCCCGAGGGTTTCGCCGGCTTCGTCCTGCCGCGCAGCGGCCTGGCCCTCAAGCACGGCGTTACGTGTCTCAACACGCCCGGCCTGATCGACAGCGGCTACCGCGGCGAGCTCAAGGTGCTGCTGGTCAACACCGATCGCGACTCGGACTACAAGGTCGAGGTCGGCGACCGCATCGCCCAACTGGTGATCCAGCGCGTCGAGCAGGCGGTGTTCACCAAGGTCGACGCGCTCGACGACCACCAGCGCGGTGAAGGCGGCTTCGGGTCGACGGGTCGTGCCTGAACTTCCCGAAGTCGAAGCCCTTGCCCGCTTCCTCGGCGAACGCGCCGCCGGCCACGTCATCGCCAAAGTCCGCGTCGCCCACATCGCCGCGCTGAAGACCTACGACCCGCCGATCGACGCGCTCGCCGGTCGCACCATCGAGCGGGTGACGCGCCGGGGCAAGTACCTCGAGTTCGACACCGGCGGCGTGTGGCTCGTCCTCCACCTCGCCCGCGGCGGGTGGATCAAGTGGATGGACGAGGTGCCGACGACGCCGATCAAGCCGACCAAGTCACCGTTGGCGCTGCGCATCGCCCTCGACAACAAGTCCGGATTCGACGTCACCGAGATGGGGACGGAGAAGCGGCTGTCGGTCTACGTGGTGCGCGACCCGAACGACATCGAGTTCGTCGCCTCCCTCGGCCCCGAAGTGTTCGACCTCGACCAAGCCGCGCTCGGCCAGATCCTGGAGGAGGCCGGGGGCGTGCAGTTGAAGGGCGCCCTCGTCGACCAGCGCCTCATCGCCGGCATCGGCAACGCCTACTCCGACGACATCCTCCACGCGGCGCGCCTCAGCCCGTTCAAGAAGGCGAACAAGCTCAGCGCGGAGGAACTCACGCGTCTGCACGCCGCCATGCGCGACGTGCTCTCCGACGCCGTCGAGCGCAGTCGGGGGCTTCCGGCGGCCGGGCTCAAGCAGGAGAAGCGCAGCGGGATGCGCGTCCACGCCCGCACCGGCGAGCCCTGCCCCGTGTGCGGCGACATCGTGCGCGAGGTCAGTTTTGCGACAAAGTCGCTTCAGTACTGCGCCACCTGCCAGACCGAGGGCAAGCCGCTGGCCGACCGCAGGATGTCTCGACTCTTGAAGTAGGGCGCTAACCGCAGGTCGGCGGTGACGGGTTCACCAGCGACACTTCGAGGTGTCCGTGCGCCACGACATGCATCCACACGACGTCATCGCCGCCGGGCGCGAGGGCGAGGCCGCTAACCGTGCGACCGCCCTCGACGAAGATCGGCCCGGGGATCGTGGCATAGAACTGCTTCTGCGTGATGTTGTCCTCGGGAGGCTGCGAGACGGGGTTCGTCAGGGTGACGCCGTAGTCGCGCTCCCAGCCCGGGAACGCGCAGTTCTTGCCGAGGTCGTAACCGCTGACCACGCCGGCCTGAATGCCGCTGCGGCCGCTGTAGGGCGCGACGACGAATTCCTCGGCCTCGACGTAGACCGAGTCGATGACGAGGCGCTGGCCTCGGGGCACGGTGTAGGTCCGGTTCACGCCGCCCTCGATCGGGGGGTGCGGAGACGTGAAGTTGCCAAGGCCCTCACCGCCCGTGAGCTCACCCGCGAAGGTCAACGTGATTGGTTGCGGGAGCAGCACCGCGTTGCCGCTGCTCGGCGCGACAACCGCCGCGACGCCGACGATCAGTAACCCTGCCACTGCGCTCGCAGTTATCAGCTTCCAACGCCGTGTCATGCCCCGATGCTCCGCAACCGCCCGATGCGAAACCAGGGCCGTTTGTCACGGCTTCTTCGGGAAGTCGTAACAAATCCGGCGTACGGTTGCGTGCATGCAGAGACTGACTGGGCTCGATGCAACCTTCCTTTACCTGGAGACGCCGAGCATTTTGATGCACGTCGCGTCGACGGCCATCTTCGACCCGACCGACGTGCCCGAGGGCTACTCGTTCGAGAAGGTCAAGGCGATGGTCGAGAACCGGCTGCCGTTGCTGCCGCCGTTCCGCCGCCGCCTCGTCACCATCCCGTTCGGGCTGCACCACCCGCTGTGGATCGAGGACCCCGACTTCGACATCGACTACCACGTGCGCCGCGCCGCCCTGCCGGCGCCGGGCGGGTCGAAGGAACTGGCGGAGTTCGCGGCCGACGTGATGAGCCGGCCGCTCCACCGCGACCGCCCGCTGTGGGAGATGTACGTCGTCGAGGGCCTCGAGGACGGCTACATCGCGTGCGTCACCAAGACCCACCACGCGGCGATCGACGGCGTCTCGGGCGCGGAACTGACGGCCAACCTGCTCGACCTGAGTCCCGAAACCATGTGGCTCGACCCGGCTGAGGACACCTGGAAGCCGGATCGCATCCCGTCGGACGCCGAACTCGTCGGCTTCGCGGCGCAGAGCCTGGCGCGCCAGCCGATCGCGGCGGCGAAGGCCGTCCGCCGCACCGCCGAGATGGCGCTCAACCTGCGCCGCCGCAATCGCGAACCCAACGCCACGCCGCCGCCGGCGCCGTTCAGCGCACCGGCCACGTCGATCAACGTGGCGATCAGCCCGCACCGCAAGTTCGGCTTCACCCAGATGAGCCTCGACGACGTCAAGCACGTCAAGAACGCGCTCGGCGGCACGGTGAACGACATCGTGCTGGCGCTGTGCTCGGGCGCCCTGCGGCGGTACTTCGACGCCAAGGGCGAACTCGTCGACGGGTCGCTCGTGGGCATGATCCCGATCTCGGTGCGCGCCGAAGACGAGAAGGGGGCGATGGGCAACCGCGTCTCGTCGATGCTCGTCGACCTCGCCAGCAACGTCGACGACCCGCTCGAGCGGCTCGCCACCATCCGCGAGGCCACCAAGAACGCCAAGGAGCAGGACAAGGCGATCGGCGCCGACACGCTCACCAACTGGGCCGAGTTCGCCGCGCCCGCCATCGCGGCGCGCGCCGCCCGGCTGTATTCGACAATGAAGATGGCCGACCGTCACCGCCCGATCTTCAACGTGACGATCTCCAACGTCCCCGGTCCGCCCTTCCCGCTGTATTCGGCGGGCGCCCGCATGATCGCCATGTATCCGATGGGCCCGATCGCCGACGGCGGAGCGCTCAACATCACGGTGATGAGCTACATGGACACGATGAACTTCGGCCTCGTGGCCTGCGCCGACACGATCCCGAACGTGGACGACATCGCCCGTTATCTGGACGACTCGCTCGACGAACTTCTGAAACTCGCCAACAGCAAGTAAGGTTTCGGTCTCCTGCGGTAGTAGCTCAGTTGGTAGAGCGCGACCTTGCCAAGGTCGAGGTCGCCGGTTCGAGCCCGGTCTACCGCTCCAGCAGTACGCACCTTTGGCGCCAAAGGGCGGGTCACCCGTCCTTTGGCGCCAAAGGTCGTTTTAGGGGCGGCGCAGCAGCCCGCGCATGAAGTCGGCGGCGCCGCGCACGAGCGTCTCGCCGACTTTGCGGGCGTCTGCGAACATCGAGCCGACGACGGCTTCGATGCTGTGCACCTCGAGGGTGAGCGTGCGTTCGAGGGCGCCGCAGTCGACGTCGCCGTCGACGACGAACACGTCGTTGGCCTGGTCGTGCTCGCCGTTGATCCACGCCGCCTCGATGCTCACGCCGGCGTCGGAGAACCAGCGGCACACCGTGGCGAGCAGGCCGGTCTGGTCGGGCGCGACGACGCTGATCATGTCCTCGCCGTTGGCGACGCCGGTGCGGCGTACGTAGGCCCGCCCGGTCGGCGCGAACGCCACGACGGGCCGGTCGCCGTTGTTGGCCGCCTTGAGCGACTTACCGATGTTGTTGAGCCGCGCCGTCGCCGGTTCGTCGCCGGCGATGGTGATGGCGAACACCGCGAGGTCGAGGTCGTCCCACGTCGCCACCGACGCGCTCTGAATCGAGAAGCCGTCCTGCGACAGGATCGCCGCGGTGTCGGCCAGCAGTCCCTTGCGGTCGTGGGCGACGACCGTGAGCCGCCACGACTCGTCGCCGCCGACGGCGCGGGCGCGCACCTCGCTGCGCTTGAGCGGCGGGTGGCACATCGCCAGGTCGCCCGCGAGTTGGGCGTCGCTGTCGCTCGACAGCCACAGCGACGACGCGCCCTTGAGCAGCGTCTCGATGACGTTGTCGGGCACCGTCGTCGCCGCCAGTTCCTTCCGCAGTTCCTGAATCGTCGCCATTAACAACCCCCCAGTCCCATCACGTTGGCCATGACTTCGTCGAAGGCGTCGGGGTCGGCGAGCAGCCACGAGTGGTCGCCCGGCAACACCTGACCTTCGATTCCCAGCGCACTGCAGAGCGCGTCGAACGCCGACATCGGGATGACCTCGTCGTCGGCGCCGGACAGCACCACGACGGGCAAGCGCCGGTCGCGCAGGATTTCTAGCTCGCCGCGCAGGTCGGCGCGCGCCGCGAGGGCGCCGGCGCTGAACATTGCCCGCGGGTTGAACAGCAGGTTTGGAATCAGGTCCTCGCGCACGGACAACGCCAGTCGGATGCCCTTTTGCGGCGGCCACAACTCCTTGCCGAACTGCACGGCCCAGTGAATGAGCGGGCGGTCCGACAGCGAGCGGTCGCCCTCGCCCCACGCGGCACCGCCGACGGCGTTGACGAGCACGAGCTTGGCCACCCGCGACCGGTAGTCGTGGGCGAGCGAGATGGCGACGCCACCGCCGAAGGAGTGCCCGATGACGACCGCCGGTTCGTCGACGCCCACCGCGTCCATGAAGGCGTCGACCCACACCCCGTAGGCGTGAATGCCCGCGCCCGCGGGCAGATCGCCGGTGCCACCGAAGCCCGGCATCGCCGGCGCGAGGACGCGCATGCCCCGGAGCGCCAAGCGGGCGAGCGGGCGCTTGTAGGCGTGGTGGCCGAGCCCCCAGCCGTGGAGGAACACGACGGGCGGGCCTTCTCCCGCCTCGCCGTACACCGCCGGGCGGCCCTGGACCAGCGTGCGGGACCAGCGCAGGTGGCCGGGCGGCAGTGTCGGCTCCGCGCGGGGACCCCGGCGCAGCAGGCAGATCCCGGGAGCCATGGGGCCGACGGTAGCGACCGCGACTGCCGTTTCGTTCCTCCGGGCATGAACATTCGATGACTTGCCGCGCTTTGTTAGGCGCGCCTAATATTTCGGTTTAGTGCTCCCTACCTTTGTCATCGGGCTGCGCGAGGGCGTCGAGGCGTCGCTCATCGTCGGAATCATCGCCGCCTTCCTGCGCCAACGCGGCGCTCTGAAGCACCTGCGCTTCGTGTGGCTGGGTGTCGGCCTCGCAACGGCGTTGTGTCTGGTGGCCGGCGTCGTGCTCGAAATTGTCAACCAGCAACTGCCCCAGCGCCAGCAGGAGCAGTTGGAGACGGTGATCGCGCTCGTGGCGGTGGCGCTGGTCACCTCGATGATCGTGTGGATGGCGCATCACGCCCGGGCGCTCAAGGGCGAACTCGAAGAGCGTGCCGGCGTAGCGCTGGCCGCGGGGTCGGGAGGTGCGCTCGTGTTGATGGCCTTCCTCGCCGTGCTGCGCGAAGGCTTCGAGACCGCCGTCTTCCTCGTCGCCGCGTTCCAGTCGGCGCAGAACCGCGCCGCCGCCGGGGGTGGCGCGCTGCTGGGTCTGCTCGTCGCCGTCGGCATTGGCCTGGGCATCTACAAGGGCGGCATCAAGATCGACCTCGCCAAGTTTTTCAAGGCGACGGGCCTCGTGCTTGTCCTGGTGGCCGCGGGCCTCGTCGCCTTCGCGATGCACACCGGGCACGAAGCGGGCTGGATCAACGTCGGCCAGGCCCAGGCCGTCGACCTGTCGTGGCTGATCAAGCCTGGTTCGGTGATCTCGGCGCTGCTTACCGGCATGCTCGGCATCCAGCCCAAGCCCACCCTGATCGAGGGCGTCGGCTGGCTGGTGTACTTCCTGCCGATGACCGCCTACGTGCTGCGGCCCCGCAAGGCGCGGCCGAGCCGCCCGCTGCCGACGTCGTCGGTGCCCACCGCCGCGTAGCGCGCTACACCCCGGGCGTACCGTGCGCTGCATGTTGACGCCTATCGCTTCGCGCCCCGAGGTCCCGGCGGAATACGGCATTGCGCCGGCCGACGGAGGGCTCGGCCTGTTGCCGTGGTCGTGGGCCGACGAGCGCCTACGCGGCCGCCACATCTGGTGGCTGGCCACGACGCGCCCCGACGGGTCGCCGCATCTCATGCCGATCTGGGCGGTGTGGCTGGGCGACGGCGTCGCCTTCAGCACCGGTGCGGCCACTGCCAAGGCGCGCCACATCGCGCGCGACGCGCGGGTCTCGATCGTGCCCGAGCGCGGCACCCAATCGGTGATCGTCGAAGGCGTAGCCGAGCTACTCGACGCGGCGCGCACGGCCGAGTTCGTCGCCGCCTACAAGGACGTGTGGGACTTCGACCCCTCCGGCATGGATTCGCCCGTCTTCCTCGTACGGCCGACGCGGGCGTTCGGCTTCGTCGACGAGGACAACGGTTTCACGCAGAGCGCCACCCGCTGGGACTTTTGACTCCCGTGCCGCGGTGGGTAACGCCCTCTGCGTGCTGTTCCGTCTATTCCTCGTACTCACCCTCATTCCGTTGGCCTTCGGCGCCTGCGGCGACAGTTCGTCCTCTGCCACACACGTAGCGGTGTCGCTGTCCGACGCCGGGTGCTCGCCACCGGCGGCCACCGTCAAGGCGGGCAAGGTCGCCTTCGACGTCACCAACCGCGGTTCGTCCAAGGTCACGTCCTTCGCCGTCGAGCAGCAGAGCCAGACGATCGCGTCGCTCGACCATGTCGCTGCGGGCAAGAAGAAGACGCTCACCGTCACGTTGAAGCAGGGCGCCTACAACCTGCACTGCCGCAACGGGTCCGACGTCGTGCTGGCCTCGCTCACGGTGACGCCGCCGTCGGGGGGCACGACCACGTCGTGCGCCAGCCCCGGCATCGGCGGCTACGGCGCGTCGAGCGGCAACAACGGTGGTGCGGGCAGCAACGACAGCCCCGGCAGCGCCAGCGACGCGGGTTCCGTCGACGGCCCGAGCAGTGGGTGCGCGGCGCCGAATGTCACGACGAACCCGTAACGGACGCGCCATGATGCGCCGGTGACATCACTCAGTGAGGCCGAGCAAGACGCGAGGAGCGTCACCGAGTTCTTCAAGGACCGCGTGCCGGGCCAGCTCGGCGTCGTGTTCGACCACGTCGCCCCGGACCTCGTGCGCGGCCACATCGACGTCAGCGAGAACCTCATCGCCGGCACCGGCTTCCTGTTCGCGCCCGCCGTGATCGCGCTGGCCGACGGCGCAGCGGCCGTCGGTTGCGGGCGCAACATTCCCGACGGCTCCTCGTTCACGACCGTCGAGCTGAAGACCAACTTCTTGTCGTCGGCGCGCGTGGGTGAGCGCGTCGTCTGCACGTGCACGCCCGTCCACCTCGGCCGCCAGACCCACGTGTGGGACGCCGTCGTCGAGAACGAGACGACCGGCAAGAAGATGGCGATGTTCCGCTGCACCCAGATGGTCATCGCGCCCCGTCAGCCGTGAGGGTATAGGTCCTGCATGCAGTGGCTCCTCCCGTCGATCGCGTTGTCCGTCATCCTGACGATCGTGCTCAACGTCTTGGTGCGCGCCTTCCCCGGCGGCGCGCACCGGGCGGCGCGCCGGGTCGACGAGTGGGTCGCCGCGCCCGACGACGGCCCCCGCACGCACGTGCGCGTGTTCTTTCCGTGGCGGTCGATGCTGCTGGCCTCGGTCGTGCTGACGATCCTGGTGAACCTGTTCGCCCGCCGCTGACGGCGAAAAACGGTTCCGCGGAACCGCCCGAGTAACCTGCACGTTCTGCTCAACGGCGGCGTGGCCGAGTGGCTTAGGCAAGGGCCTGCAAAGCCCTGTACACCGGTTCGATTCCGGTCGCCGCCTCCACATGCTGGCGAACTGGTCCTGTCAGGAACCGGGATCCGGTATCTGACAGGACCAGTTCGGGTTTAACGCCGCACGTCGAAGCGGTCGAGGTTCATGACCTTGTCCCATGCCGTTACGAAGTCGCGGACGAACTTCTCGGCGCCGTCGGCCTGGGCGTAGACCTCGGCGATGGCGCGCAGCTGCGAGTGCGACGCGAACACGAGGTCGGCGGCCGTCGCCGTCCACTTCGTTTCGCCGCTGGTGCGATCGCGGCCGTCGTAGGCGTTGGCTTCCGAAGCGCTCGTGGTCCACTCGAGGTTGTTGTCGAGCAGGTTGACGAACCAGTCGTTGCTGAGCACGCCGGGTCGGTCGGTGAACACGCCGAGGTTGCTGCCGGCGAAGTTCGTGCCAAGCACGCGCATGCCGCCGACGAGCACCGTCATCTCGGGCGCGCTCAAGCTCAGCAGGTTGGCGCGGTCGAGCAGGCGCCGCTCGGTCGGCGCCTTGTCCTCTGGGCGCTGGTAGTTGCGGAACCCATCGGCCTTCGGTTGGAGGACGGCGAAGGATTCGATGTCGGTGAGCTCCTGCGTGGCGTCGCCCCGGCCCGGGGTGAACGGCACGGAGACGGCGACGCCCGCGTCACGCGCCGCCTGCTCGACCGCCGCGCAACCGGCGAGCACGATGAGATCGGCGAGCGAGATGTTCTTGCCTTGGCGCAGCTCGTCGAGTTTGGCGACCGTGGCGTCGACGCCGGCGTTGACCTCCCAGTCCTTCTGCGGCGCGAGGCGAATGCGGGCCCCGTTGGCGCCGCCGCGCTTGTCGGTCCGACGGAAGGTCGACGCCGACGCCCACGCGGCGGTGACGAGGTCGCCCACCGACAGGCCCGACGCCAGCACCTCCTGCTTGAGGGCGGCGACGTCGGCGTCGCTCAGTGACGTCGTCGACGGCGGCACCGGGTCCTGCCACAGCTGGGGCTCGGGCACCCACGGGCCGAGGTAGCGGCTCAGCGGGCCCATGTCGCGATGGAGGAGCTTGAACCAGGCGCGGGCGAAGGCGTCGGCGAACTGGTCAGGGTTGTCCTTGAAGCGGCGCGAGATCTTGTCGTACTCCGGGTCCATCCGCAGCGCGAGGTCCGAGGTCAACATGATCGGCGGATGGGTGACGCCCTCCACGTGGGCGTCGGGCACCAAGTCGGTGCCGGCGCCGTCCTTTGGCTGCCACTGGTGCGCTCCGGCGGGGCTCTTGGTCAGCTCCCACTCGAACCCGTAGAGCGTCTCGAAGAAGCTGTTGTCCCACTGCGTCGGCGTCGGCGTCCACGTGCCTTCGAGGCCCGACGTGATGGCGTCCTTCCCCTTGCCGGTCCCGAAGCTGCTCTTCCAGCCGAGGCCGACGGCGTGCACCGGGCAGCCTTCGGGCTCGGGCCCGACGAGATCGGGGTCGCCGGCGCCGTGGGTCTTGCCGAAGGTGTGGCCGCCGGCGATCAGGGCGACGGTTTCCTCGTCGTCCATCGCCATGCGCCGAAACGTCTCGCGGATGTCGCGGGCCGACTGCAGCGGGTCGGGGTTGCCGTTGGGGCCTTCGGGGTTGACGTAGATGAGGCCCATCTGGACGGCGCCGAGCGGGCCCGACAACTCGCGCTCGCCGCTGTAGCGCTCGTCTCCGAGCCACGTGTCCTCCGGTCCCCAGAAGATGTCCTCGGGCTCCCACGTGTCGGGACGACCGAAGCCGAAGCCGAAGGTCGTGAATCCCATCTGCTCGAGGGCGCAGTTGCCCGCGAACACGATCAGGTCGGCCCACGAAATGGCGTTGCCGTGCTTCTGCTTGACCGGCCACAGCAGACGGCGCGCCTTGTCGAGGTTGGCGTTGTCGGGCCAGCTGTTGAGCGGGGCGAAGCGCTGCGCGCCCTCACCGCCACCGCCGCGCCCGTCCTCGATGCGGTATGTCCCCGCCGAGTGCCACGCCATGCGGATGAACAGTGGGCCGTAGTTGCCCCAGTCCGCCGGCCACCAGTCCTGCGAGTCGGTCATCACGGCGAAGATGTCGCGCTTGAGCTCCTCGACGTCGAGCTGCTCGAACTCCTCTGCGTAGTTGAAGTCCACGCCCAGCGGATCGGCCTTGGGCGAGTGGGCGTGCAGCACGCTCAGGTCGAGCTGATTGGGCCACCAGTCGCGGTTGGTGCGCGGGCGGTGCGCTTGGGGTTCGGGGGACGGGATCGCTGGGTTTTCGCTCTCGGACACATTTACCTCGCTGTTGTCGTGTGGTTGTTCGTACCCCTTTGTTGGTTACCCTCGGCCAAAGCGTACGTGGCTGCGTTGCCACTGGTCGCGCGGCGTGCGGCGGCGCTCGCGGCGGCTGCCCACAGGCGCGCGATCGGCGTAGCGAGCGGTGGCGCTCGACGCCTGGATCTGGTGCCAGCCGCTCCCGGCGGAGATGTCGAAGGCGCCGATGTAGCCGCCCGTCGCCAACTCGAAGGGCTTGGTCAGGTGGCCCTTGTGGTCGAACTTGGTCGACTTGGCCTTGCGGAACGACTCGAACCACGCCGGGTACACGAAGTCCGACAGCAGGACGTCGTCGACCTCGTAGCCGAGCGCGTCGGCCTCGCAGGCGTCGCACACCTCGCGGGCATACAGCGTGCCGGCGGTGCTGCCGGTCTGCACGAACACCGTGAGGTTGATGTCGGGGTCAGCGAGCATCTCGAGCATTTCGTGGCTCGTCGTCACGGTCCAGCGAAATCCGTACTGCTGGTCGCTCTTGGCGAACACCTTGCTCAGCGGCAGCCCGTCGTTGGTGAGGTCGTGATAGCCGAGGGCGCCGGCCTGGTCGGAGTCGTCGAGGATGACGAGCCACCATGCTCCGGCGGGCGGCTTCTTGTTCTGCGGCACGAAGGTGACGGTGGCGTCCGCTCCCCAGGCCGGGGCGAAGTCGTCGTGGACCTGTTTCTGCAGTGCAGGCACGGCGGCGGCGACATCGTCGTCGGTCACGACGGTGCTCTGGTTGATGACCGCAATGTGCGTGTTCATGCCAGTAGTTGACCAGCCCCGACGCGACCAACACAATGGCCTCGTAGTTGCACCGAAGGAGTAGCCGTGGGCATCAAGCCGAAGAAGCCGGGCAAGGCCGCCGAGACCAGCGCGAAGACCGGCGATACCGAGCGCGAGGCGAAGCGGGAAACGAAGGGGCTCATCCCCAACCGCAACGAGTCGCGCCAGACCAAGGGTCTCCAGTCCAACCGCAACGCGTCGCGCGCCGTTCGTTAACCGCTGAAGTTCATCTGTAACCGGTCGGCGGCGAGGTCGACCGCGGCGGCAAGGTCGAGCGGCGCATCGCCGGGCTGGGCGATGGCGACGAGGCGATCGCGCAGCCACGGGGAGTTGTCGTCGGCGAGAGACGTGTGGGCGAGGGCCGACGCCAGTGGGTCGCCGCGGGCGTCGAGCACGATCGCGGCGAGCTCGACGAGGGAGGTCATCAGCCCACGTTGGGGGGTCAGGTTGCGGTGGGAGAACACCCAGCGCAGCTCCTCGGTTGCGGCGCCGAAGTCGCCAGTGAAGATGTAACCCGTCACGCGCTCCACTCGGCACACGACGGCGAAGGCCGAATCGCCGATGCTGTCGGCGACGGCCAGCGCCTCTTCGAGGGCTGCGGGGACGTCGACGATCTTGCGCAGGTCGGCGAGAAACGCCGGATCTTCCGCCGCGCACCAGCCCAACCGCGTCGCGTAGAAAATCGCGTGGCACCTGACTGCGGCGGCGTCGGCGGCGTCGGCAAAGTCGATCGCCGCTCGCACGAAGCCGAGCGCCTCGCTCCGTCGCTGCGCGTCGTACAGCGTCTCGATGGTCATCAGGCGAGTCTCCACCGCGGCCAACTCGTCGCCGTCCAGCGCCGCGAGATCGGCGGCTTCGAGGTGGCATGCGGCGGCCTCGGCGGTCCGGCCGAGCGCGAAGAGTGCGCCGCCGCGGGCCTCGAGCAATCGGGCCCGCGCCGGGCCGGTCACGTCGTCGGTGAGGAACCGGTCGACGGTCGCCAGCGATCCCTCGACGTCGCCGTTGTTCGCCTGGTGCCACGCCAGCAGACCGGCGCATGTGATCGCGAAGTCGGAGTCGCCTAAACGCTCGGCGCCGCGCAACGCCGCGGCCGCGAGCTCGCATGCCTCCTCGGGGTCGCCGAAGGCGGCCGCGAAATGCGCTCGCATGGTCAGGGCGCTCACGAATATGTCGGACTCCGGTGGCGCCGCGGCCTGCAGGCGCGCGACGGTCGCGTCGGCGTCACGGTGGTGGCCCCGCGCCACCAGCAGCGTGACGAAGAACGAGAGCGTGTGTGCGTTCGTCGCATCTCCGGCCGCGATCGCGCGGTCGAACGCAGCGCGGAAGTTGTCGAGGTCGGCGTCGACGGCGGCAAACGATGCGGCGCCCGCGCCTTGGGCGCGCAGCGCGAGTGTCGCCTCGGTGAAATAGGCGCGGTGCCGCGCGCCGACGTCGTCGGCTTCACCGCTCGCCTGCAGGCGTTGCTCCGCGAAGGCGCGGATCAGCACGAGCATCCGGTACCGGCCGTCGACCTCGAGGACGACCAGTGAGCGGTCGACGAGATCGCCTAACGCGATGACGACGTCGGTGGCGTCAATTGCGTCGTCAGCGCAGACGGCTTCGGCGGCCTCGAGGGTCCAGCCGCCCCGAAAGACCGCGAGGCGGCGGAACACAGCGGCTTGTGTCTCGTCGAGCATGTCGTAGGACCAGCTGATGAGTTCGTCGACCGACCGCTGGCGCGGCGCGGCCGCCGCACCCGTCGACCGCAGCGGCATCGTGCCGGCCTCGACGCGACGAGCCAGCGCGTCGAGCGGGACGGAGCGCGTCGCGGCAGCCGCGAGTTCGACCGCGAGCGGCAGGCCGTCGACGCCCCGGCAGATCATCGCCACGGCGGGCGCCGTGGCGTCGGTGAGCGCGAACGCGGGATTCGCGGCGCCCGCGCGGTCGACGAACAACTGCCCGGCGTCGCTCGCGAGGACGTCGGCCGCCGTAGCGCCGGCGGGCGGCACGCTGAGTGAGGGCATCGCCCACACCCGCTCGCCGGGCAGGCCGAGCGGCTGGCGGCTGGTGACGAGTATCGACAACGCCGGGCACGACTGCTGCAGCTGGTCGATCACCCGCGCCGCCGAGTCCAAGACGTGCTCGCAGTTGTCGAGGACCAGGAGGGCATCGCGATCGCGGAGCGCCTCGGCAACCGCATCGACGAGTGCGACGCCGGCGGCGTCGGGGATCCCGAGCGCGCGCGCCACCGCCGGCGTGACGTCGCCGTCCGCGGGTTCGCCCGCGAGGAGCACCGCCCACACGCCGTGGGGACGGTCGGCCGACACGGCGCGCCCGACCTCGAACACGAGTCGCGTCTTGCCCGCCCCGCCGGGGCCGACCACGGTCGTCACTCCGGGCTGCTCGCTCAGTTTCGCGACCTCGATCCGCTCGACGTCGCGGCCGAAGAACGGCGTGCGCAGCAGCGGCAGGTTGTGCGCCGCGACGGGCAGCGCCTTCGGTGCGGGGCCGGGTGCCAGCGTTTCGTGCTCGACCCGGACGAGTTCGACGCCGTCTTCGAAGTCCTTGAGTGCGAACGCGCCGAGCGAGCGCAGGTGGATAGTGGCCGGAAGCGCCGCGGCCGCCAGGTCTCGGGTCCGGCCGGACACGAGTACCTGCGCGCCATGGGCCGCGGCCGCGACCCGAGCCGCCTTGTGCACCTCGACGCCGACGTAGTCGTCGTCGGCGACGTCGGCCACGCCGGTGTGAAGTCCGATGCGGACGCGCACGGCGCCGTCCTCGGGCCACGCCGCGCCCGCCAGCCGTGCGTGCGCGTCGATGGCGGCAACCACGGCCGCGGCCGGGTCGCGGAACACGACGAAGAACGCGTCGCCCTCCGTCATCACCTCGACGCCATCGTGTTCGGCCCACACCTCGCGCAGGATGTGGTTGTGCTGCTGCAGCACACCCAGCCACCTCTCGCCAAGGCGACGGGCGAGGCGGGTCGAGCCTTCGATGTCGGTAAAGCAGAACGTCACTTCGCCGCCGGGCAGGTCCCGCACGAAGCTCACCCTAGGTCGGTGTTGCACGACAACGCGCCTGACGTTGGAGATCGAGGCGCGCGCGGGCTGCCTCTAACGCCGGGCGCCGGCTTTGACCCGCGCCCGCGTTCCCGAACGGCGGATGGCTGATTCGTCCACGCCCAGGTAGCTCTCGATCACCCGCGGGTGGGCCAGCACTTCTGCGGGCGTACCGCTGAAGATCACGCTGCCGTTCTCCATGGCGACGAGTTCGTCGCACAGCTCGCTCAGCAGCGACATGTCGTGCTCGATGATCACGATCGCCGCGCCGGTCTCGGCACGGATCTGACGCAGCAGCGGTCCGAGCGCCTCGGTGTCCTTCTGGGCGATGCCCGCCGAGGGCTCGTCGAGGAGCAACACCGCCGGGTCCATCGCCAGTGCGCACGCCAACTCGACGATGCGGCGCGTGCCCGTCGACAGGTCGGCGATCGGCGTGGACGCGAAGTTGTCCAGACCGAGCAGCGAGATCAGTTGGTTGGCCCGCTCGAAGGAATCGGCATCGGCGTTGACCGCCGCCGGCAGCGCGAACGACGCCGCCACCCAGTCGTGATTCTTGCGATGCCGGTCGTGGGCGACGGCGATCGTCTCGGTCACCGTGAGCGAGGGGAACAGCCGAGCCTCTTGGAACGACCGGCCCAACCCGCGGATGGCCCGCTGCGCCGCTGGCGTGTCGGTGACGTCCTCGTCGCCCAGTGAGATCCGGCCGGCGTCGGGAGAGTGGAAGCCGGAGATGACGTCGAACAACGTCGTCTTGCCGGCGCCGTTGTGACCGATGAGCCCGACGATCGTGCCGGGTCGCACTTCGAGGCTGGCGCCGTCGAGGGCGCGGATGCCGCCGAACGTCTTGGTGATCTCCTGCACGGTTAGGCCGACGTCGCGCGACGGTGCCTCGTCGTCGCGGTCGTGTGCGGTCGCCGGAGCGGCCGCCGTGTCGCCGATGAAGACCGAGCGCAGGATGTCGGGCCGGTCGAAGAGGTCGAGGGTGTTGCCGACGAAGCGCACCGCGCCCTTCTCGAGGAACACGGCCCGGCCGGCGAGTTCGAGCGCCACGTTGACGGACTGCTCGACGGCCACGATCGTCGTGCCGGCTTCGTGCACCGCGCGCACCTTCTCGCACAGCATCGCCACGATCGTCGGCGCCAAGCCGAGCGACAACTCGTCGATCAGTAGCACCGAGGGTTTCGTGATGAAGGCCATCGCCAGCGACAACTGCTGCTGCTCACCACCGGACAGGTTGCCGGCCAACTGGTCGCCGCGCTCGCGCAGGATCGGGAACATGCCGAGCATCTCTTCGGTGGCGGCGTCGGCGCGGGCCGTGTCCTTGCGGATCTGCCAGCACGCCAGGCGCAGGTTCTCCCGCACCGACATCGTCGGGAACACGCCCCGACCGCCGGGCATCATCGCCAAGCCGCGCCGGGCGATCTCGTCGGTGGCCAGGCCGGTGATGCGTTGCCCGTTGAGTTCGACCTCGCCGCCCGTCGCCGGCAACAACCCGGTGATCACGCGGAACACCGTCGACTTGCCGGCGCCGTTGGTGCCGAGCAGGGCGACGACTTCCTGCTCGTGGACGTCGAGATCGACGCCGAAGAGGACCTGCAACGGGCCGTACGACGCCGTGATCCCGCGGCACGCCAGCTTGGCCCCTTCACTTCTGTGAAGGGTCGGCGCCCCTATGGGGCGCTCGTCCTTCACAGAAGTGGTGTCGACGGCGACGGAGCCGGCGGCCGCGCCGACGCTGAACGTCAAACCCCGGCGCCGCGCCACGACGCTGACGTAGCGATCGCGCACGCGCTCCATGAACTGGCCGATGCCGCCGGGGAAGGCGAGCAGCACGAACAACATCAACGCGCCGGTGCCGAGGCCACCGAACGCGGCACCAGCCGACGTCGTCAGCCCGATGGCAAAGATCAACAACTCCACGGCGGCGACCCCAGCGAGGGCGCCGGCGACGCTCGACAACCCGCCGACCACCGCCATCGAGAACACGAGCACGCTCGTCTGGGTCGGGAAGCTCGACGCGCCCACGCCCGTTTCGAGCACCGCGGCCAGCGCGCCGGCGACGCCGGCGATGGCCCCGGCCACGGCCATACCGGCGACGCGCGTGCGCACGACGGGGATCGCCATGGCGGTGGCGGCGCGGGCGTTGTCGCGCGTCGCCAGCAGCAGGCGTCCGGGCCGGCCGGCGCGCAGCACGCGCGCCAACACGATCGCCACGCCGAGCACGGCGAGGATGACGAAGTACATCGTGCGTTCCGACCCCATCGGGTAGCGCTTCCACAGCACTGGTCGCACGATGTTGCCGGGAATCCACTTCGGGAAGTTGGCGGGGTTGAGCACGAAGTTGTCCATGGCGGCGGCGAACAGCAACGTGGTGACCGCGAGGAACAACGGCCGCACCCGCAGCGCCGGCAAGCCGATCAGCACGGAGACGACCGCACCGCAGACGCCGGCGAGCACGATCGCCGCAAACAGGTCGAGGTTGAGCTTCACGATGGCGTCGCCGGCCACGACGGCGCCGACGCCGACGATGGCGACCTGACCGAGGCTGATCGTCCCGGCCCATCCCGACAGCACAACCAGAGACACGACGACGATCCCGTAGACGAGATAGCCCGACACGGTGTGGGTGCGCGCCGGCGCGGCCACGAGCGGGAACACGATCGCGACGGCGACCAGCACCGCCAGCAGCACGGCGCGCCCGATGCGAACCTCGGGCAGGCGCGCGGCGTCGGGCCGCAAGGGACGCGCCGCGCCCGACAGCGACCACGACGACTCCGCTGCCTCGGCGCGGCTCACGTCCCAGCGGCGCCCGAGCAGCGCCACCAGCACGATGACGAGCAGCGCCACGGTTGACACCGAAGCCTTGTGGACGTTGTAGGCGACAATCGAGTGGAACACGCCGAGGCCCGTGCCCGCCGTGACGGCGAGGGGCATGTCGTCCATCTTGGCGATGATCGCCGCCGCCAGCGCCGGCATGAACAGACCGCCGACGCCGACGAACGGGTTCACCGGCAAGCCGTTCGCCGGAGCGGACAGGATCATCACGACCGCCGCCAGCGCGCCGACGAGGATCCACACGATGCGTGTCAGGCGCCAGATCGGGATGCCGAGGAGCGCGGCGCGCTCGCTGTTGTCGGCGACGGCGCGCACGGCGCTGCCCGAGTCCGTGCGCAGCAGGAACCAGGCGAGGCCGCCGAGCGCGATCGGCGCGAGCACGACGAGCATGACGTCGTTGAAGTCGAACAGCGACGTGCCGATGGTGAAGCTGTGCGCCGACAGGTTTGTCTTGAACGGCGCCACCACCAGGCGGGCGTGGGACCAGAACGCGATGGCGAACTGGATGCCGACGAGAATCTGGAGCAGGCCGATGGTGGCGACGGTGACGACGAGGCGCGGCGCGTTGGCGAAGCGACGCATCACGCGGTCCACGACGAGGCCCACGACGGCGCCGGCGACCAGCGCGACGGCGACACAGGCCAGCCACGACCAGTGCCACACGTCGAACGCCGCGATTCCGAACTCGGCGGCGCAGGACCCCATGGCGCCGTAGGCGAAGTTCATGACGCGGCTCGTGCGGTAGACGAGGACGAGGCCGAGGGCCAGCAAGCCCGACGAGATGCCGAGGATGGCACCCTTGGCGAGCACGCCGAGCGGGTAGCTGTGGGGGAAGACCTGGGTCGCCAGCAGCACCAGCACCGTCGTGAGCACGACGATGCCGGGGCGGCGATAACGCGGCTCGAGCAGCACGCTCATTGGCCGACGTGCACGTCAGGCGGACCGGCCGGCACCTGGCCGAGCGGGTAGCGCTTGCCGTTGTCCTTGTACGCGCCCGCTTGGCCGTTGTAGTTCGACACCGCGTTCGGGTCCCACCACACGACGCGGCCGTCGACCGGCGCCGTGTACTGGCCGTCGGGGAAGGCCCACGCGCCCGCCGCGCCGTCGTCCGACGCCTCCTTGTAGGCGTGCATGCCCTGGGCGAAGCTCTGGGGCGTGAGGTTCGGGCCAGCCATCTGCACGCCGATGGCGACGAGATACAGGTTGTAATACATGAGGTCGACGGCGAGGTCGACGGGAGACGTCGACGAGTCCATCGACCGGTAGGCGGCGTAGCCGTAGGTCGAGCGCGACGGCAGCGTCTCGCCGTTGAGCGACACGCCGAAAGAGTTCTTCCATTGGTCGGGCTCGTAAAGCTGGCCGGCGAAGTCGGTGTCGAGGTAGGCGACACCCATCTCGATCCATTCGGGGTGCCAGTTGCTCTGCTCGGCCGTCGCCGTCATGAAGTACGGCGTGAGCGGATCGGTGAACAGCAGCACCGTGGTGATGCCGTCGTTGGCGAACGCGGCCGCGATGTCGCGGGAGTCCGGCGGGATGCCGTCGAGCGACAGGCGGTACGTGCGCGCCTCGGGGAAGGCCTTCCCGGCCGCCTTGAAGATCTCGCGGGCGTGGTCGGCGCACGGGCTGTACGCCGGCGACTCCGGATACACCAGGCCGAGCTTGCGCTTCTGACCCTTGTACTGGCCGGCGAGCACCGGGTTGTCGATGATCTCCTTGAGCACGAAGTCACTGCCGTACTCGGCCACCTTGTCGCAGTCCGGGGTGAGGCCCCAGTTGTAAGGGGCGTTCTGCTTGAAGGCGTTGAGCGAGGGATAGATCGGGTTCGTCGCGATGACGCCCTGGTGCGCCAGCGCGTCGGCGAACGGCGGCGCCTGCGCGCCGAGGTCGGCGAACGCGTTGATCTGCTGCGACTCGATGATGGCGTCGGCGTTGGCGCCGGACTGGCCGCCGCCGAGCAACTCGTCGGTCGGCGAACCCGTCGCCTTGTACACCTTCAGCTGCAGCTTGCGGCCGTAGAACTGGAAGTGCTTGTTGAAGTAGTCGATCAGGGTCGTGTACGTCCGGATCAGGTCGTCGCGCGTCGCGTTGCCGGTGTTGATGCGCTTGCCGGTGAGCGAACTGACGGTCGACCCGATGTCGTAGGGGCCGCCGCTGTCGCGCCACGCCAGCGTGATCGTGTCCTTGGTGACGCCCTTCGCGGTGGCGCCGCCGTTGTTGCCGCCACTCCAGCCGCGGCACGGCGGCGAGTACGGGTCGCCGGAGATCTGCGGGCCGGGACACGTCGTGACACCGGGCCCGGTGGCGCTACCGGCGGTGCTCGAACCCAGGCTCGTCACCGCGGTCTCGTCGCCTTGCTGCTGCGCCTGCGCGCCGCCGCTGCGCGACGTGACGATGCGCTCCGGCGCAACGGTCGGTGCCAGCAGGATCATCACCAGGAAGGCCGTGATCCAGCCGATCAGCGGGCCGTAGCCGAACAGCATGCGGCTTTCGGAACGGCGGCGGACGTCGAGGACGGGCGCCGGTTGAGGGGTTTCGTCGGTCGTACTCATGCGATCTCGTTTCGGGCGAGCCGGGCGACGCGCCGGCGCGTGGAGGCGTGGTCCGCGGCGAGCGTCGCCACCGCGACACCCGCCGCGATGCCGGCGGCGAGGGGAGCGAGGCCGCGCCAGCAGCCGGCGCCGGCCGGGCTGAGACTCGAGCACTTCGTCGACTCGTGCGCGGCGGTGGGTTGCGTCGCAAAGTGGGCCGGTGGCAACTCCGTCGATCCGGCGACAACCGACGGCGGTTCGCTCGTGCCCGCCGGGGTGAAGAAGTTCGGCCCGCCGAAGTTCAGCGGGGCGTAATACGTGTCATCGAGCGCGGCCTGCACACCGCCGATCGACAGGCTGGCGTTTCCGCCGCTGAGCACGCCGACCGAGGCCGCGGCCAGCAGCGGCGCCGTGGCGGCGAGCGACGTGTACTTGGCGTTGATCGGCGGGAAGGGCTTGAGCAACCCGAGCAGTTCTTCACAGTTCGTCGGATCGACGAGGAAGGCGAGCAGTTGCTTCTGCAGCGTCACCGCCTCCTGCTGGCTGAGAGCGGTGCCGAATAGGGGTGCGAGGATCCACTTCGGTCCGCCGACGTGAACCTGCAGTGGCGAGACGGTGAGGCGGCCCTTGCCGTTGTCGGTGAACACCGGCGGCACGATGGTGAGCCCGAACCGTTCCAGCAGCGCGTTGGCCGTTGCGATGGCCGCCGCCGTCCCCGCCGGGCTGGTGATCGGAATCTTGACCGCCGGTGCAGCGCCGGGGGGATTGACCGTGATGCCGTCGAGGCTGAACGACCACGTGTTCTTGGCCTGGCTGGTGCGCGAGTCGGCGCCGTCGACCACCTGGTCCAGCGTCCAGTGCATGCCCTTGAGGTGTACGAGTCCGCCGACGAGGTCGACGTCGGCAACCGATGTCGTGGCCGTCGACTCGCGATGGTCCTTCGACGCGGCAGCCGTCGTCTGGGCGATGGCCGTTGCGCCGCCGATCTTCACGAGGCCCGGCAGTTCGAACGACCCGATCTGGGTGTGGCTCTTTCCGTTCGAACGCGGCTGCGCCAGCACGTCCTGCACGACGAGGCCTTCACCGGTGTCCTTCGAGTGGCTGACGTCGCTCTTGTTGTTGGTGCTGCTGGTGTCGGCCGACAGCGGCGGCGGCAACGGCAGGTTGGTGCCGCCGCCCTTCACGCCGCAGGTCGTGCCGCCGCCGGTGCTGGCGCCGAGCAACGGCACCGCCGCCATGGTCGAGGTCGCCCGACCGGTCTCGTCCTGAAACCCGGCGGCCGCCTCGCCGAGGATGACGGGCACGCTGAGTTCGCCGGCGTTGAGCGCGGGGGTGAGCAGGCTCGCAGCGGCGAAGCCGCTCCCGTAGGTGAAGTCGCTGTCGTCCGCCTTCGACGCAGGCGCGACGGCGACGAAGGCAGCGATCGCCGCGGTGACGGCCGCGACGGTCGCAACGACTCGCGCCGGCCGCGGCCGACCACGAGCCGAGTCAGGACGCCGCGGGGCGCCCCGGTCCCAGACCATTTCAGTTTTCCCCCCGTTGTCGTTAGTGGGCGACGTCCCCCAACCACGCCACCAACTTCCGAAGGGACAATATCGGCCCGCCAGAACGCCGGTCGGAAATCCCAACGAATTCTCAACACATAGACAATTCAACCGATGGGGCAGGGTGCAGTTTGTCCCTGGCCGCCGTTCCACGGGCCGCCCAGCCTCGCCCGGCCGGTTTCGGGGCGCCGTCGCCGCTGCGCTCGTCCTTGTAGCGGCCGCTGGATTGCTGAGCGTCCGGGCCACCGACGCGTCGTCGCGCCGCGTGATCGAGCAGCGCACGAAGCTGCGCACGGCCATCGGCGCGCAGTTCGTCCAGAGCTACGTCGACGACCTCTTTCAACGCGAGCGGTCACAGGCCACCCAGGCGTTGTCGGGCGACGTGGTGTCGGACGCCGACTTCAAGCAGGCCGTCGACTCGCTCGGTTTCCCCGCCGCCGTCCTGCTCGATGCCGACGGCAAGGCGCTGGAGGTGTACCCACCGAATTCCGCCGTCGTGGGCTACGACCTGGCGTCGCAGTACGCCCACCTGCGCGCCGCCCTGCGCGGGAACCGGGCGATTTCCACAGTGGTGCCCTCCGCCGCCACCGGGCTACCGATCGTCGCCTTCGCGCTGCCTTTCGACACGCCGTCGGGCCGGCGGGTGTTCAGCGGCGGTTTCGACCTGTCGTCGACGCCGCTGACCTCGTTCCTGCGCAACGCCACCTCGATCGAGCCGAACCGTTCCCTCATCGTCGACGACACCGGGGCCGTTGTGGCCACGACCGCGGCCGGCGCACCCCGCGCGCTGACCGACCTCGACGGGAGCCTGGCCGGCGCCCTGCGGCGCGGCGGCAGCGGATTCTTCCGCGAGGACGGCGCGCGCTGGTTCTTTGTCACCCAACCGGTCAAGGGCACGCCGTGGCGCTTGACACTGGCGGTACCGACTGCCGGGCTGTACTCGCCCATCGCCGGGGGCAACCTCGCCATGCGCGTGCTCGCCAGCATCGTGTTCGGCTTCGCCTGCGTGATCGCGTGGCTCGTGCTGCGCCTGGCGCGCCGGACCCGCGAGGCGGCCGACGCCCGTGACGAAGCGATGGCGGCCACCGATCAGAAATCGGCCTTTCTCGCCAATATGAGCCATGAGATCCGTACGCCGATGAACGGCGTCATCGGCATGACCGACTTGCTGATGGACACCGACCTCGACCCCGAGCAGCGCGAGTTCGCAACCGTGGCGCGCGACTCGGCGCATTCACTGCTGGCGGTCGTTAACGACATCCTCGACTTCTCCAAGATCGAGGCCGGTCGACTCGAGATCGAAGTCGTCGAGTTCGACCTCGGCCAGGTGCTCAAGAGCGTCGCCGACATGTTGCGCGTCGCTGCGCAAACCAAGGGCCTGCGCCTCGACGTCGACATCGACACCGACGTTGCCCGCCGCGTCGCCGGAGACCCCGCGCGCCTGCGCCAGATCCTGACGAACCTGGTGGCCAACGCCGTCAAGTTCACCAGCGACGGCGGGGTGGCGGTCCACGTGTCGGCGCGCCCGGGTCTGACGCGCTTCGAAGTCATCGACACGGGAATCGGAATGGACGAAGCGACGATCGCGTCACTGTTCCGACCCTTCGTGCAGGCCGACCGCTCGACGGCGCGGCGCTTCGGCGGCACCGGTCTCGGTCTCACGATCACCAAGGCGCTGGCGGAGTTGATGGGTGGCACGTGCGGCGTCACGAGCGAACCCGGTCAGGGCAGCACCTTCTGGGTCGAACTCCCGCTCGTCGCCGTATCCGCCGACTCGGTGGCGACTCCGGCGCTCTAGTTACGGTGTTCGCCATGAGCGAACAGCGCGTCACCGTCACCATCGAAGACCACGTCGCCGACGTGCGGTTCAACCGGCCCGACAAGATCAACGCGCTGGACGGGGAACAGTTCGCCGCCATCGTCGACGCCGGTGAGGAACTCAAGGCCAACCCCGACGTGCGCGCCGTCGTGCTGTCGGGCAACGGGCGCGGCTTCTGCGCCGGGCTCGACTTCTCGAGCTTCCAAGCCATGGCCGGTGGCGGTGGCGGTGGGGGCGAAAAGCCGGAGGCGTCGCCCCGACCCCGGCGCGGGATCATGGACCTCGAAGGCCGCATTACCCACCTCGGACAGCAGGCGTGTTACGTGTGGCAGGAGATGCCCTGCCCGGTGATCGCCGCCGTGCACGGCGTCGCTCTCGGTGGCGGCGCGCAGATTGCCCTCGGTGCCGACATGCGCATCGTCGCCCCGGATGCACAGATCTCGATCCTCGAAATCCGCTGGGGTCTCATCCCGGACATGACGGGAACGGCCATGCTCCCGCTGCTCGTGGGGCTCGACCGCGCCAAGGAGTTGACCTTCACCGGCCGCATGGTGTCGGGCACCGAAGCTGCGCAGATAGGACTCGCGACGCGCGTCAGTGAGTCGCCGCTCGACGACGCGCTGGCGCTCGCCCGCGAGATCGCGTCCAAGAGCCCGACGGCGGTGCGCGGCGCCAAGAAGCTGCTCAACGCCTCGCCCTACCGCGGCGTCGCCGAGCAGTTCGCCGACGAGCGCGCCACGATCGGTTCACTCATCGGCAGCCCGAACCAGGTCGAAGCCGTCATGGCCTACTTCGAAAAGCGCGACCCCAACTTCGTCGACTGAGGCAGACTGAGCGTCCCCCGGCACGACCGGGAAACACCGGCGAAGGGGAACCGCCTTGCTCGACCAACTCGAACGCTACGCAGACCACCTCGACCACTACACCGAGCTGCGATTGCACACGAACCACGCCAAGAACGTGCAGCTGATCGGCGGCAACGTCGTGGCCAACAGCTCCTCATCGCGGGGTGGTGCTTCGGCCCGTAGATACGAGGACGGCGCCTTCGGGTTCGCGTCGTTCCCGTCGATGAGCGACGACGCCATTCCCGGCGCGCTCAAGGCCGCCGGCAGCAACGTGGCGCTGCTCCAGCGCCGGGCGCCGATGGGCAAAGGTGACCTGCCGGTGGGGACCGTGGGTCGTGGGGTCTTCGACTACCGCTCGACGAAGCCAGCGCTGACCGACGCCGAGCAGCTCGACGCGATGCGCGCCATCGACGATTACCTGCGCTCGACGTATCCCGACCTGGCCAACATCGACGTTTCGTTGAGCTTCCTCGCGATGGAGAAAGGTCTCGCCACCTCCGCGGGCGCGCTCACCTACAGCTATATCCCGCGCACGATCGTGGTGGCCCGCATCAGCTACATGGCCGACGACGGCGCCGTCGAGGTCTACGACGCGTTCGGCGGGTTCGGCGATCCGCAGGAGCACCTCACTGATGTGTCGCTGATGTATCCCGAACTCGACGAGCTGTACCAGCGCGTGCGCGACAAGGCCGCCGGTGTGTTCGCCAAACCCGGCGAGCACGACGTGATCATGGACAGCCGCCTCGCCGGCATCCTCGCCCACGAGGCGATCGGCCACACGTGCGAAGCCGATCTCGTGCTCGGCGGTTCCGTCGCCGGCGATCACGTCGGTGACGTGGTGGCGTCGGAGAAAGTGACACTCGTCGACTACGCCGAGCGCGGGCCCGATGGCAACGGCGGCATCGCCATTCACGTCGACGACGAGGGCGTCGAGTGCCGGGACGTCACGATCATCGACAAGGGCGTGCTCAAGACGTTCCTGCACAACAAGGAGACGGCGCGCGAGATGGGCGCCGAGCCGACGGGCAACGCCCGCGCCTACGCCTTCGACGACGAACCGCTCGTACGCATGCGCAACACCACCATCGCCCCGGGCGCCGACAAGCTCGAAGACATGATCGCTTCGGTCGACCACGGCTACTACCTGACCCGTCCGACGAACGGGCAGGCCGATTCGACGAGCGAGTTCATGTTCGGCATCGGCATGGGCTACGAGATCGAGGGCGGCAAGATCACCCGGGCCATTCGTGACACGACCATCTCGGGCGTGGCCTTCGACATGCTCAAGACCGTCACCCACGTGAGCGACGACATGACGTGGGGCAAGGGCGGGATGTGCGGCAAGAAGCAGATGATCCCGGTGGGCATGGGCGGCCCGGCGGTGAAGTGCCGCATCACGATCGGTGGCCGGTCGTGACCAGCGTCTTGGACGCGACCGCCGGCGTCGACGTCGCGTCGTTCGCAGTGCAGGCGGCCAAGGATGCCGGCGCCGACGACGCCGTCGTCGTGCACGTCTACGACGAGTTGTTCGAGATCACCTTCGACAACACCGACGTGAGCATGGTCCGCACCACGGTCGACGACCAGGTGTCGATGACGGTCTTCGTCGGCGGCGCCAAGGGCTCGGCGTCATTGACGGGTCGTTCCCACGACCTCGTGAAGCAGGCGGCGGCCGAAGCGGTGGCGGCGGCACGCGCCGGCGTCGCCGATCCCGCCAACACCTTGTTCGACGGCGCGTCGAGCGGTCTCGTGGAGCTCGGCGACACCGAGCCGCAGTCCGACGCCATGATCGACGCCGTCCTGCGCCATCAGCAGTACGTCGCCCAGAACTATCCGAAGATCATCATCCGCGACTCGACGTACCACTTCCGCAACCGGTGGCGCTCGTTCGCCAGCAGCACCGGGCTTACCCGGCAAGAGCGGCGCGGGAGCTACACCGTCAGCACGATCTTCAGTGGGCGTGACGGCGACCGGGGCACGTCGTTCAACTACACGGGTGCGTCCTCGGTGACACCGTTCGCCGAGGTGCGCGACGCCGCCATGCTGCCGCGGCTGCTCGACGGCACCATGGCGTCGTTCGACCCGCGGCCCGTGCCCGCCACGTTCGTGGGCGACGTGATCTTCACCCCCCACAGCGTCTCGACTCTGCTCAACAGCTTCATGGGTGCGCTCACCGGCTACTCGCTCATGCGCGGTACGAGCCCGTTCCAGGACGCCCTGGGCCAGGCGGTTGCCGACCCGCGTCTGTCGATCGTCAATCGTCCCCAGTCGGCAGCCTTTCCGTTGGCGGCGACGTTCGACACCTACGGCATGCCCTCCGCCGACATGCCGATCGTGGAGCGCGGCGTGCTCGCCAACTTCATGATCGACTGGTACACGTCGCACAAGCTCGGCAAGCCCGCCAGCGCCAACGTGTACTCGATCGACGTGACGCCGGGCGATCAGACGCTCGACGACATCATCGCCACCACCGAGCGCGGCATCGTGCTCGGCCGCTTCTCCGGCGGCCAGCCCAACCAGCAACTCGACTTTTCGGGCGTCGCCAAGAATTCGTTTTACGTCGAGGACGGCAAGGTCCAGCACGCCGTCAACGAGACGATGATCGCCGGCAACTTTGCGACGATGCTGAATTCGATCCGCGCCATCGGCTCCGACGCGGTGAACTTCGGTGACGACTCGCTCACGTCGGTCGCGGCGACCGGCGTCACGATCTCGACGAAGTAGCCCTTAGGAGATGGCGGATGCCATCAACGTCGAGGGCCCGGCGGACGTGCGTCCCAGGCGGTCGGGATGGCGCTCACCCTTCCACTCGGCCAGCGCTGTCAGGACACCCCAGTCCGACAGGTCACTCATGTTGACCCGATGACGGTTGGCGCACAGATGGTGGTCGCCCTCGGGCACCACCATCTGATGCGCCGCTTGGACCACGCGCGACGCTTCGGGCTCGCACGGTCCGAGGACCGGCAGGTCGGCGTGGGTCACGACGATGTCGACGACCTCTTCGGGAAAGCCCCAGAGGCTGAGGAGAAAACCGCCGACGGTCGAGTGCGAGACGCCGAAGGCGTTGTATTCCAGTTCGTCGAGGTGACGGTGCTCGTACTCGGCTTGCCGCAGCAGCTCGGCGAACAGCTCGGGCCGGCAGGCGGCGAAGGCCAGCTGGCCGCACTCGAGGAGTAGGCCGGCACAGAACGCGTCCTCGGCGACCGACGGGTGCGCCAGGCGCCGGGCGAGCGCCGCCGTCTCCCACGAGCGCTGGTTGACTTCGACGAGCCACCTGCGCACCGGGCCGTCCTGCACCGTGCCGCGCCCGACGGTGTCGAGCAGCATCACGCTGCGCAGCACGTCGCGGCCCATCAGGACGACGGCCTGGTTGAGCGACGTCACACGCGATCGCGGCGCAAAGAACGACGAGTTCGTGAGCTGGAGGACCTTGGCCGAAAGGGCAACGTCGCGTTCGATGGCGGTCGCGACTTGGCGGGCGTCACTGTTGGGGTTGTCGAGGACGCTGACGACGTCGAGGAAGGCGCGTGGCGGCGTCGGCAGGACCGACAGGCTCATCATGTCGTCGCGCACCGACTCGAGGGCGATGGCGTCGCGCAGGGCCGTCGCGCGGTAGATCGCGTCGCGCAACTCCCACGCTTGGCAGGGCGCGGCGACGAACTGGTGGGCGCAGTTCACGACCATGTCGACGTGTTCGATGTCGCGGCAGGCCGACAGCACGACGCGGGCGGCGCCGGGAAAGCGCACGCGGGTCTGCGCCAGGAACTGGCCGTCGGCGAGGCCAGGGGTGATGAAGTCGCTGACGACGACGTCGGCAGAGCGATCGCTCAGAAAGCGGAACGCGTCAGGGCCGGTCGCGGCGCTCGCCAGTTCCCACACCTGGCCGTCGCCGTCGAGGGCAGCCCGGCAAGCATCGATCGTTGCCTGGTCGATTCCGACGAATAAGACGGTGTGCAAACTGGACCAGCTCCTCCATGAACAGGGCCCACTGATTTCAAAGAGCAATCCCAACGCAATCCCAACGCGGGAACTCCAGAGTCCTGTCGGCTGTCAACGGCCGAGGATTAGCGTTTGGAATGCGCGAAATCACGACAACCGGCGTTTGGACCCACACCGAGACGATGTCGGGTGCCGATGCCGTCGCACTCGCCCAACGAATTGAGGCACTCGGGTACTCCACGCTCTGGCTGCCCGAGACCGCGGGCAAAGATCCATTCGCGCTCATCGGGATGCTTGCCGCCAACACCACCGAACTGCGCTTCGCCACCGGAATCGCCAACATCTTCCACCGTCACCCCGGGGTGATGAAGCAGGCGGCGATGACGCTCGCCGAACAATCGGGCGGCCGGTTCATCCTCGGCATCGGTGTATCGCACGGTCCGATGGTCGCCGGCCTGCGGGGCCTCGACTACTCGAAGCCGCTGGCGTCGATGTCGGCGTACCTCGACGGCTACGACGCGTCGCCGTACATGGCGTTCCCGCCGGCCGAACCGCCCAAGCGCGTCCTCGCCGCCCTCGGGCCCAAGATGCTCGAGCTGGCGCGGGATAAGGCCGACGGCGCCCACCCGTACTGGACGACGCCCGACCACACCGCGCTGGCACGCAAGATCCTGGGCCCCGACAAGCTGTTGCTCGTCGAGCAGAAGGTCGTCGGGACGACGGACGCGGACAAGGCGCACGCGGCCGCCATCGGGGCCGTCAACATGTACCGGACGCTGCCGAACTACCGGAACAACTGGCTGCGTCTGGGATTCACGGACGAAGAAATCGACGCCAACGCCGCGCGCTTCCTCGACGCGGTCGTCGCCTGGGGCACGACCGATCAGATCAAGGCGCGCATCCAGGAGCACATCGACGCCGGCGCCGATCAGGTGTGCGTTCAGCCTCTCGATCCCGAGAATCGCCTCGGCTTCGTCGATTGGGACGTGCTGGAAAGTCTCAAGCCGTAGAGGTTCCTGCCTACGCATAGATGGCTCCGCCGCGCCATGGCGCCGCCGCCTTTCCCAACCAATAGTGAATATGTCGGAAGGGGAGACAAAATGTGGTGGCAGCTAGGAGCCCTGGCGAACGGCGTGCTGTTCGCGTCCTACATGGTGATCTCGTTGTCGATCCTCGTACCCCTGCTGCGAACCGATCAGTTGCGTACGAATCACCTCGGTACCGCGACGGCGCTGATCTTCTTCTCATGCGGCATCGGCCACGGCGAGCACCTCTTCCACCTGATCGGGCCGTCGATCGGGGTCGGCGAGACCGTGGGCCAGGCCGCCCGCGTGTCGACCGAGTGGCACATCGTGCTCTGGGACTCGTTCACCGCGATCGTCGGCCTCTACTACGTGTCGCTGCGCAAGACGTACGGCTCGCTGATGAAAGGCGCATCGCTCTTCCAGGACATGAAGGAGAAGCAGCGGCAAGCGCTCGAGATCAACGACAACATCGTGCAGGGGTTGGTGGTGGCCGAGACCGCCCTGGCGCTTGACGAGCACGAGCAGTCTCGTGCCGCGCTCGAGTCGACGCTGGCCGCGGCGCGACAGATCATCAGTGACTTGCTCGGGGAGGCAGGCACCGAGGTTCGGCTCGGCCCCGGCGATCTGCGACGAACGAAGGCGGCCAGCGTTGACCCTCGCTGACTTCGAAGCCGGTCAGCGTGAACTCACGGCCACCGTCCGCGTCCTCGTCGTCGACGACGTGCCTGACATTCGCAAGCTCATTCGCATGACGCTCGAACGCGTTGGTCCTTTCGACGTTGTCGGCGAGGCCGGCGACGGTCAGTTCGCCATCGCCGAAGCCGCGCGCCTCAAGCCCGACATCGTGTTGCTCGATCTGTCGATGCCTATCATGGACGGGCTCGAAGCCCTCCCGGAGATCCTGGTGGCGTCGCCCGAGTCAAAGGTGTTGGTCCTATCGGGGTTCACCGCCGGCGAGATGGGCGACGAAGCCATCCGTCTCGGCGCCGCCGGGTACATGGAGAAGGGCGGCATCGTCGGCAAGCTCGGCCCGCGGCTGCGTGAGCTCGTGCCCTTCCGCGTGGCTCCGTCGCCGCGCCCCACCGACACGTCCGGTCCGCCGACCACCAGCGGTGATCTGTTTGCTTTGCTGCTGCGCGACGTGTCACGGCCGTTGACCGTCTTGCACGCGCTGGCGTCGCGCCTCTTGCGCGCCGAGGAACTCCCACCCGAAGCGGTGCACAGCGCGATGCAGGCGATCACGCGCGAGGCGCGCCGGCTGCAGTTGCTGCTCGACACCTTCTCCGACGCGGGCAAGCTCGAAGTCGGCGGGCTCGACCTCACGCTCGTGCCGACCGACGTACCGCAGCTGCTGCGCGAGTTGCTCGACGAGTTGACGGAGATCACGGCGTCGCATCCCGTCAACGTCGACGTCGACGAACACGTGGTCGTCAACGTCGACCCGACGCGCATCCGCCACGTCCTCATGTCATTGCTGTCGAACGCCGCCAAGTTCTCGCCGTTGCACACGCCGATCGAAGTCACGACGGCCACCGACGACGCCGCCTTCGAAGTGCGGGTGCGCGATTTCTGCGGCGGCCTGTCCGCGGAGCATCGGGATCGGTTGTTTACGAAGTTCGGCCCCGGCGAGCGGGAAGCGGCGGGCCCCGGCCTCGGTCTTTACATCTCCCGCGAGATTGCCCGCGCCCACGGCGGTGACGTGTTCCTCGCCAACTGCGACGCGTCGGGCTGCGTGTTCGCCTTGCGTCTGCACCTGAACCGCTGAGGCCTCAGGCGTCGAGCTCGGGCAACTCCACCGGCGCCGGTCGCGGCCGGCACGCGCCGCAGTAGAGCGCGTCTTCGACGACGAGGGCGCGGCTCACGCCGGCGGTCGTACGGTCGAGCGTCAGCACGAACGGCTTCGTCTCCACGTGGTTCTCGCACAGCCCGCGCCCGCAGAAGCGACACGTCCCGACGGCGACCTGGCGACAGTGCCAACAATTCACCCGAACTCTCCTCCCACGCTCCGGTCGGCCGTACTGGTGCGGTAGCGCGCGAACCCGTGCGCGATCAGAGCCCGAAATGTCTCGGCGTCGAAGCGCAACAACTGTGCCGGGGCGATCGCCCGCACCGTGGCCGTACGGACGTGCTCGTCGAGCAGTCCGGTCTCGCCGAAGTGGTCACCGGCGCGCAGTGTGGCCACCGCCGCGCCGTCTCGCGCGACTTCGAGCTGCCCGGCGACGACGGCGTAGAACGCGTCGGCGGCGTCGCCCTGCGTCACGATCGCCTCACCCGGTTGGGCGTTGACCCGTTCGGCGCGCGTCGCCAACAGGTCCGCCTCGGCGAGGGACAGGTGGCGGAACAACGCCAGTTCGCGGATCTCGAGAGCGGGACCGATGGCCGGAGCAAGGTCACGGGGCGCGATCGAAGGGGCGAGCACGCGCTCGAAGCTGCCGGCGTCGAACTCGAACACCTCGCTGTCGACCGCGGCAGTGACGGTGGCGGTGCGCGCCCGGCGGTCGAGCAGCGCCAGCTCCCCGAAGCTGTCGCCGTCGCCGAGACGGCGCAACACGCGCGGTTCGCCGGCGGTATCACGCTCGGTCACGTCGAAGCGGCCACGTCGGATCAGGAAGAACGAGGTGGCGGCGTCGCCCTGGCGAACGACGGCGGTGCCCGCGGGGACGCGTCGGCGCGTCACGCGACCGGCGAGGTCCGACAGCGTGTCGTCGTCGAGATCGACGAGACCGGGCACCGTCTTGAGTAAGCCGGCGGCCTCGATGCGCCAGCTCGACTCGGCGCGGAAGCGCGCGGCGTCGACCAGCGACGCGGCGCCGCGGGCCACGGCGCGGGCGAGCGCCAGCAACGGCTCGGTCAGCGGGCCGGCGGCGAAGGCGAGGACGAGGACCACGCCCACGCGTCCGAAGAACCCGGTGCGCCAGGCCGCAGCTACGAGTGAGGTCGCCAACGGCCACCAGAGCCGCAGGGCGAAGGCGACGGCGACGGTGGAGGTCAGCAGTCCGACTACGGCGAACAGCGCCATCGCCCGTTCGGAGGGTCGCAACGGCGAGCGCCGGCCGCGCAGGCGCGCCGGCAATTCGTGGCGCACGATCGCCAGCGAGCGCTTCCGCAATTGCGGGACGTCGAGCAGATCGCTCAGCAACCAGTAGCCGTCGAGCTCGATGAACGGAATGAGGTTGAGCGCAACGTTCAGGTAGGCGACGGCCGCGAACCGTCGCAGTTCAGCTCCGAGGGCGACGTGAGGCGCCAGCCAGACGCCGATGGCCGCGGCCCCCGCGAGCGTGGCTTCCATCCACGGCCCGGCGATCGCGTTGTAGGCGCGCTGCTGCGGTGTGGCGAACACCAGGTCGGTCGAGTCGACGAAGAACGCCGGATGCCCGAGGTAGAGGCGGAAGCCGGCGTTGATCACCCGCCGCCCGGCGCGCTTGACGGCCAACGCGTGCGCCATCTCGTGACAGAACATGGCGACGAGGATGAAGCCGAACACCACGAGCGCGCTGTGCCCCGAAACCGAGGCCACCAGTGATCCGTGCGCGCCGTGCGACGACGCCGCCAGCGCGGCGACGCCGCCGACGATGACCGCGGCGCTGACGACGACGGCCGGCCACGTGTAGAGCAGCCGACCGCCGCCGCGGTACACGGCGTCGACGAATCGATCGGCGCCGCCCCACGACACGGACTGGGAGCGCAGCGCCGACCACCACCGGCGCCGCCGGGCCTGCCTCGCTTGCAGGCGCTCACCGAGGGCCTGGTAGACGTCTACCGGTGGGCGGGTGAGCAGCCCGCCGGCGTACAGATCGGCGACGAGTCCGACGACGTCGTCGATCGAGGCGCCGCCGTCGCCCGCCATGGCGTCGGCCGCTAGCGCGCCCACCGACACGCTGCCGTCGAGGCGCTCCACGACGTCGACCTCGTCGCCGTGCAGGCGCAGATAGGGCGTGCCGGCGGCGTGCACGACGGCGTCGCGTTCACCCCAACGCGTCACCCGGGCGCCGATCTCGGCGTCGGCGCGCAAACATGGGCGTTCGGCGGCCGGGTCGAGAACCGCTTCGAGCGCCGTCAGCACGGCTCGACGCTACCGGGCGACGTGACCGATGCCACACGATCGGTGGTTGACCTGGGCGGCCGCGACTCGGAGAATGACGACGCGGAGCGGATACGGAGGGGAACGATGGCGATCACACCGAAGAAGCCGGCGGCGAAGCCCGAAGCGAAGAAGGCCGACGCCGAGCGCGCCGAGTCGCGTGAAACCAAGCGCCTGTACGCCGGCAACCGCAACGAGTCGCGCCAGACGAAGCGGATCGCCATGAACCACTGCGAGTCGCGCCACACCGTCTAGGCGTTCTACCGTCGGTCGGTGACCGACGATCCTTGGGACTTCGTCGAGGCCGGTCGTTACGACGAGGCGCGGCCGCACCTGCGCGCCGCCCTCGACCGCGCCGTGGCCGAATTCGGCGCGGCGTCGTTCGAGGCGGCGGTGGCGGCGAACCAACTCGGGGTGGCGTGCAAGTTCGCCGGCGCCTATGACGAGGCGGCAGCCGCTTACGCCCGCGCCCTTCCGGTGGGTGAGCAGCTCGCGGCGGCGGGCGAACCCGACCTGCTGGCCACCTTGCTGCACAACCTCGGCGGCCTGGCGCATTCACGCGGAAACTACGAGGAGGCCGAACCCATCGCCCGCCGCGGCCTCGAGTTGCGGCGGGCCGAGTGCGGCGACGACAACGAGGCGGTCGCGGCTGACGCCGCCGCTCTCGCCGCCATCCTCGAGCACCTCGAGCGCTGGCCCGAAGCCGAGGCGCTCTTCACCGAGGCGCTCGAACGATGGGAGGCGGCCGGCGACGCGTACGAAGCGGCGATGACCCGCAATGGGTTGGCCGCCGTTTTGCGCTTCAGCGGACGGACCGATGACGCCGAAGCGCTGTTTCGTGTCGCGTTACACGACGTCGAGGCCGAGCGCGGCGCCGATCACCCCGACACGGCGACCGTGCGCAACAACCTGGCGATGCTGCTCAATGCGACTGGTCGCCCGGCCGAAGCGTTGCCGCTGCTCGATCGGGCGGCGGACGACCTCGAGGCGATGCTCGGGCCGACGCACCCCGCCACAGTCGACATCGTCGCCAATCGCGCCCGGGTTGCCGCCCACGTCGCGACGGGCGTCGACCCCGGCCCGCCGGCTTAGACCGACTCCGGGTCGAGTTCGGACAGCAGGTCGTTTTCCATCGGCAAGGGTCCTTCGTAGTCCCTCCGCTCGATGTCGGCGATCACGTCGGGGAGTTGCACGCGCGGGACGGGCTGGGGTTGGGCGCACATCACGAAGGCCGTCGCGCAGTAGTCGTCGACCCGCTCGACGATGCCGAAGCCGGCGACGCCGGGCGCGTTCGTGAACTTCATCCAGCCGTTGCCCGCGACCTCGACTTCGGCCATCTGGTCCTCCATGCCCGCGAGGTAGATGTTGGCGCCGATCTGCTGGATGGTGATCTTGAGGGACTCGGCGAAGAACACCGGGTCGGGTACGTGCCAGCGGTAGAAGCCGACGAAGTCCGGGTTGGCGCCGGTGGGCGTGCCCGGCGGGCGCACGTCGAGCGGCGCGCCCATGTACAACCCCTGGTGGGGCCCCATGCCCCACGCCGTGCCGACGTAGTCCTCGAGACCGGTTCCACAGATCGTCGGGTGGGACGTATCGCCGTCGAGGAACATCTTCACCTCACCCTCGCCGTACCAAATCATGCCGTCGATGACGCGCACGCCGACGACGCAGCCGAGGAAGCGCCCGGGGCCGTGCAAGCCGTCGCAGATCACGAAGTCCCGTTTCGTGGTCGTGGGGTTCTCACGGCGGTAGGTGGCGTGCAGGTAGGTCACGTCGGAGGCCAGTTCGGGCTCGAGCGTGTAGTCGACTTGGAAGTACAGCGGTGCCCGCTTCTCCGACGCGTTGACGTACTCGACGCGGATCGAGCGCTTGAACGGCATGGGTATGAAGGAGTTGTAGCCCCGCCCCTCGCCGATGATCGCCAGCGCACTGTTGAGCGCCACCGGACGGCCCCACGGCACGCCGAAGAAGTCGATCGCCGGCACGCTGATGCTCGGCTCGGTGGCGCCGTCGTAGAAGACCTCGATGATCTTTGCCCGCATCACCTCGGGGGGCGCCAGCGGGAAGGTCATCCAGATATGGCGCACGACGCCCGGACCCTCGATGTCGGCGAGCACGACGCGCTCGCCGACGTCGACCAACCGGAACGGTGCGCCCTTGCGCCCGTTGGCGACGGTGCCGCCGGCGCCGCGGGCGCCGGTGGGGTTCTCGAAGGTCACGGCGCGCGACTCGACGCCGTGAGGCACGCGCGTCAGATCGAAGGCGTTGAACACAATGCTCCTTTGCCGAGTTAGCTGAGCTGGCCCGACGCGCAGGCCCGTCCGATCTGCTGGCCGATGTTGAACAGCTGCTGCTGGTCGGCGTTGCTATCGCTGTTGAGCTTGTCGAGCGGGATCGTCGTGACGATGTGGCGGGCCATGCAGTCGGCGGTCTTGGCCGGGACGTTGCTCTGCACGAAGACGTCGAGCAGCTCCAGGCGCGTCGCCGGCAGCTCCATGGAGTTTGCAGCGTCCGCCCGCGGCGTGGGCACCACGTTGGGCTCGCAGGCGTCGAGCTGCACGCCGTTGGCCATCGCGACGACCTGCACGGTGTTCTCGGTGAACGCCGCCTTCCACTGGTTGAGCGCGTTGGTCATTTCCGCGTTGTCGTTCGGTGTGTCGCCCTGGAAGGCGATGCGGATGCAGGGCCGGTTGTTCTTGCGGTAGCCGACGTAGGAGTCGCCGCCCCAGCCGTCGACCGCGGCGAGCGCCGTGGGTTGGTCGACGAACGACGACAGCACGACGTACCACGGCACGACGCCGAAGTCGCCCTTGTCCGTACGGGTCTCGCCCGGCTGAAGGGCCGGGACTGCGACCTTCTGGCGATGCTCACCACTCGTGGCCGCCAGCGCGTCGAGCAGGCCTTCGTCGCTGTCGGCCGGATGA
Source organism: Acidimicrobiales bacterium (assembly GCA_035546775.1). Lineage (NCBI taxonomy): Bacteria > Bacillati > Actinomycetota > Acidimicrobiia > Acidimicrobiales > Acidimicrobiales bacterium. Next base: position 86,379 of record DASZWD010000072.1, on the reverse strand, counting down.
CGGAACAGCTTGTTCAAGCCGGCGACGCCCTGCTGCTCCACGACGAAACGCGTGAGCGGTTCGCCCAGGTCGTACGGCGCGCCGAAGAGTTGCAACAGCGACGGCGGTACGCCAGCGAGTTCGTCCTGCGCCTTGCTGCGCTCGGCGTCGTCTTCCCTGTAGTACTCGTTCTGCTCGCTGCGGCTGAGACTGTCGACGTACTGGTTCTCGATGCGCACCGCGTCGCCTTCGATCAATGCGTCGAAGAACGAGTTGGCGCCGTCGGTGGAGAACTTGCGGCTGATGTCGAAGTTTTGGTCCTGGAGCGCGTGGGTCAACTCGTGCGCGAGGGTCACCCGCGTCGCGACGTCGATCTTCGTGCCGCGGACCACCACCTTCTCCGCTTGGTCGTCGTAGTAGGCGAGCGTTCCGCTCGAGCCGAGGGTGTTGAGCTGCTTGACGAGGTCGACGTCGCGGCCGAGCAGGCCGAGCGCGTGCGCCTCGCCTTCGAAGGTGCGCAGGTCGCGCTTGTCGGCGGCGCTGAGCTGATCCGGGCTCGTCCCGTTCTGCTTCTTGTACTCAGCTTCGCTCAAAAACTCCACCGGTACCGGATGGTCGTAGCGAAGGTGGCGCGCGCCCTCGACGAACTTGACCAAGTCGGCGACGCGGGCGTCCCAGTGCGACGGGTACTGGCTCCGGGTCGCGTGCCTGTAGCCCGCGACGTCGCCCGCCAGCAGCGCCGCCACCACGACCGCCAGCACGACACGCGCCGGCTTGTTCACGCGCCGACGACCCAGCTGAACGACGCGCGGATGATCGGATCAGGCATGTCGTGACCCCCGTCGAATTCGATGTACTCGACGGCGTACCCGTTCTCGTGCAGCGAGTAGGCGATCGGCCGGCCACAGCGGTCGATCGGCAGGATGGCGTCCTTGGTGCCGTGACTCAGGAACACGCGCGGCTTCTGCTCGGTGACGGACTTCGGCGCGATGAAGCCGGGGGACCACGCGACGATGGCGCCGAACAGGTCGCCGTTCATCACGCCGAGCGACAGTGCGTACGACGCGCCGTCGGAGATGCCGCCGATCGAGACGTTGTCCGGGTCGACGTTGCAGTGCGCGAAGGCGAAGGCCAGCGCGGCGTCGCAATATTCGACGTCGGGGCCGTAGCCGCCGCGCAGGACGTCCCAGGTGGTGCCGATCTCGCGCGAGTCGGGGATGACGAGGATCAGCTCGGCGTCGTCGGCCGCCGCCACCAGCGGCCGCGCCATCCACTTGGCCATCATCGTGGCGCCGTGGAGCACGAGCATCAGCGGCCGCGGCCCGTCGGCATCGGGGACGTAGATGAGCCCGTCGCGTGGACCCTCCGCAAGACCCAAGGGATGCAGTCCCGGTTCGAGGATGTCGCGCGACGGCGGAACGGGGCGCGCGTGGAACCGCCCGTCGCCGTAATCGGTCGTCACCCGTGCCCGCCGCGCTTGACACCGCCGTACTTCATGCGGGTATCGCTCACGGCCGCGGCCCGCGCCGACTCGTCGGCCAGCGCGGCATCGACGAGTTCGCCGACGAACAGGGTGTGGGTGCCGAAGTCGATCGAATCGCGCACCGCGCAGTCGAGCCACGCCAGGGCGTCGTCGAACACCGGGGCGCCGGTGGTCGCCGCGTGCACGCGCCAGCCGTTGAGCGTCTCACCGTCGTCGTTGGCCGGCTTCGAGAACTTGATGAAGACCTTGGTGTCGTCGGACCGCCACAGGTTGACGCTGAAGGCGCGCCCAGCGGTAATGAGGCGGTGGGTGACCGACGAGTTGTCGATGCCCACGCCGATCAACACCGGCTCCATCGACAGCTGCGTCACCCAACTCGCCGTCATCGCGTTGCGCGTGCCGTCCGCGGCGGATCCGACCAACGCCAGTGCGTTGGGGATCCGCCACGTGACCTTGTTGACGAGTTCGTCCTCGAGCGCCATGCACTGTCGACGCTACGTGCTTTTGGTGATGCTGAAACAGAAAGACCCTGGCTCAGCATCACCAAAAGCCGTTATGCCGCGGCGGTAGCGGGTGCGGCCGAGGACCCGAGGGCCACGGCCAGCACGTCGCCGATCTCCTTGGCGAGGTGGAACGTCATCTGCTCCCGCACGGCCTCCGGGACATCCGCGAGGTCGGGGCCGTTGCGCTCGGGCAGGATCACCTCGGTGAGTCCGGCCCGGTGCGCGGCGAGCACCTTCTGCTTGACGCCGCCAATTGGCAGCACCTTGCCCTGGAGCGTGACCTCGCCTGTCATGCCGACCACGCCGCGCACCGGCTGACCGGTGAGCAGCGACACCAGCGCGGTCGTCATGGTGACGCCCGCCGACGGACCGTCCTTGGGCACGGCGCCCGCGGGCACGTGCACGTGGAAGCGCTTGCCGTCGAAGGCCTTCGGCTCGATGCCGAGTTCGGTTGCGTGTGAACGCACGTAGGAAAGCGCGATCGACGCCGATTCCTTCATCACGTCGCCGAGTTGGCCGGTGAGCGTCAGGCCGCCGTCGCCGTCCATCGCGGTGGCTTCGACGAACAACACGTCGCCGCCCACGCCCGTCACGGCGAGACCGGTTGCGACGCCGGGCACCGACGTCCGCTCGGGGGCCTCGAAGAAGAACTTCTGGCGACCAAGCCAGGTGCGGACCGCTGGCGCGTCTGCGATTACCACGGGCGCCGTCTCCTTCCCGGACGAGATCGCCGTCGCGACCTTGCGCAGCAACTTGCCGATCTCGCGCTCGAGGTTCCGCACGCCGGCCTCACGGGTGTAATCCGACACGATCACCCGCAGCGCGTCGTCGGTCACTTGCACCTCGCCGGCGTCGAGCGCGTTGCGCTCGAGTTGGCGGGCGAGCAGGTGGTCACGGGCGATGGCGACCTTCTCGTCTTCGGTGTAGCCGTCGAGGCGCACGACCTCCATGCGGTCGAGCAGCGGGCCGGGGATTGTCTCCACGACGTTCGCCGTGACGATGAACATCACGTCGGACAGGTCGAGGTCGACCTCGAGGTAGTGATCACGGAACGTGTGGTTCTGCGCCGGGTCGAGCACTTCGAGCAACGCCGACGACGGATCGCCGCGCCAGTCGCTGCCCAACTTGTCGACCTCGTCGAGCATCACGACGGGGTTCATCACGCCGGCTTCCTTGATCGCCCGCGCGATGCGCCCCGGCATGGCGCCGACGTAGGTGCGCCGGTGACCGCGGATCTCGGCTTCGTCGCGCACACCGCCGAGGGCCACGCGCACGAACGGGCGTCCCATGGCGCGCGCCACCGATTCGCCCAGGGAGGTCTTGCCCACACCCGGCGGACCGACCAAGGTGATGATCGCCCCGGCGCCGCGTTCGCCCACGAGGGCGAGGCCGCGCTCGCTGCGCCGCTTGCGGATGGCGAGGTGCTCGACGATGCGGTCCTTCACGTCGTCGAGACCGTTGTGGTCGGCGTCGAGCACGCGACGCGCCTCGGCGACGTCGAGCTGGTCCTCGGCGCGCTGTGTCCACGGGATGTCGGCGACGGTGTCGAGCCACGTGCGGATCCAGCCGTGCTCCGGGCTCTGCTCCGACGTGCGCTCGAGGCGGCCGAGCTCACGCTCGACGGCCTTGCGCACCTGCTCGGGTACGAGGTCGTCGTCGACGATGGCTTCGAAGCGCGCCAGCTCGTCGTCGCCCAGTTCGTTCTCGCCCAGCTCTTTCTTGATCGCGGCGAGCTGCTGGCGCAAGAGGTACTCGCGCTGGGTCTTCTCCATGCCTTCGTTGACGTCGCGGCGGATCGACTCGCGCACCGACTGCTCGGCCAGGATGTCCTTGGCAAAGGCGACGACGAGTTCGAGGCGTGCCTCGACGTCGAGGGTCTCGAGCACCTGTTGCTTTTGGTCGACCGAGAGGTCGGGGGAGTAGCCGGCGAGGTCGGCCACCGCGCTCGGGTCGGTCATCTCGCGAATGGCGGCGACGAGGGCTCCGATGCCACGGGCCTCGAGGATGTTGGCGACTGCGGCCTTGTATTCACGGGCGAGGTCGTGGGCGCGTTCGGTGTCGCCGTTCGTTTCGTCGGCGCGGGTCGCCTGGACCCACAGCGCGGAGCCGCTGCCGGGCACGCCGACGCCGATCTGCGCGCGGTAGAGGCCCCGGACGATGATCGCCCGGCGACCGTTCGGCAGATCACCCGACTCTTCGATGTGGGCGACGGTGCCGATGGTGGCGTATGTGGTGCCGACCCGAGGGACGACGAGCACTTGCCCGTCGTCACCGGCGGCTTCGGCGGCTGCCTTGGCTTCGCCCGTTTCGAGGGCGATCGTCACCATCATCTCGGGCAGCAGGACACCCGTTCCCAGAGGCAGGACGGGCAGGGTGAGCGTTGTCATGCCCCCTATAACGACTACCTACGGAAACTTGTTCCCGTTATTGTCAAGTTTCGACGTAGACGTACACGAGCTCGGGCTCGCGCTCGTCGCCCCGCTCCTCGAGCACGTAGGAGCCGCCACCTTCGTGGCGCACCTCGCGGGGAATGGGCTGCTCGACGAGCAGTCCGAGGCCCGAGCACGGGCCGCCTTCGCATGGAACCAGCGTCTTTTCGATGGGAAACATCGTAAGCGCATCGAATGCCTGTGCTTGTAAGCCGGTTTGCGCTAAAAAGGACACATCCCGCCCCCGGGAAACCCCATGCGCCCAGGCTTCGGCCTGGGCGTGTGGTCCTTTTTGGGACGTTTTGGCCGCTCACGGCGGTGTTTCGGTCGTCGAGCGCCGTGGGTGCGCTAGCGTCGGCGTTTCTGGGGCGAGCTGGGGCTTGCACCGCTGGGGCAAAGGGACAAGAAGCCGTGCGATCGAACGCGACGCGCGCCGAGGCCTTGGCGAAGGCCGTGCAAGACGGCGACGGCGCGGCCAACGAGCCCCACGACGCCGACATCAACGACAACGGCGTGCCGGATGACCAGGACCCGACGATCGCTTTCTTCCAGACCGACGACGTGAGCGTCGCCGCCAAGCCCAAGGGCCTGCACTTCCTCTAACGAGAGGCCGACCTGCTACCTTCCCTAATCCCATTAGGGCGGTTAGCTCAGTTGGCAGAGCGCTTGCTCGACACGCAAGAGGCCACAAGTTCAAGTCTTGTACCGCCCACTAAACCTCAGCGCTTCTCGGAGGTCGAGCAAGCGCTCTAGTGACTTGCGAGGTGCGAAATCGCCGGTGACGCGGTGCTCTCGGAGTTCGCTTCGCGCTCGCGGCGCAGGGCCAGCCCGGCCCGAAGGGTGTTGATAGCGGCATTGACGTCTGCATGGTCGCGGCGCCCGCAGCGGACGCAGTTGAACGCCGTTTGGCTTGCCGGCGTGACCCTTGCTGTCGGCCGTTTGCGACCCTCTGCGCCGTCGCTAGCGCGTGGGCGGAACGGGCACAGAAGGCGCTGCTGCTTCACCGTTGGACGAGGCGCGTATTGAAATGCCCGAGCCCGTGTTGTCATCGCAATCGACGGTACGCCGAGGGTGTGACGGCATTGGCGCTACTAGCTTGCGCTTATGCGTACTCGCCTGACCGATCTGCTCGACATCGAGCACCCCGTAATGCTCGCCGGCATGGGCGGCGTCTCCTACCACGAACTCGTCGCGGCCGTGTCGAACGCGGGTGGCTTCGGGTGTCTGGGCGCGTCCGCCATGGGCGCCGATCGGATGGTCGAAGAGATCCGGGCGACCAAGGCGCTGACCGACAAGCCCTTCGGCGTCGACCTGCTTACCGCCGCGGGCGACCTCACGCCGCAGGTCGAACAGATCATCAAGGAAGGCTGCCGCGTGTTCGTCGCCGGCCTCGGCGTGCCCCGCGACGTCGTCGAGCTGTGCCACCGCAACGGCGTGCTCGTGGTCAACATGTGCGGCAAGGTGCACCACGCGCTGCTCGCCGTCGAAGCCGGCTGCGACATCGTCGTGGCGCAGGGCACCGAAGCCGGCGGCCACACCGGCCAGGTGGCGACGCTGCCGCTCGTGCCCCAGATCGTCGACGCCGTCGACGGGCGGGCGCTCGTGGTCGCCGCCGGCGGCATCTTCGACGGGCGCGGCCTCGCCGCGGCGCTGTGCCTCGGTGCGGATGGCATCTGGGTCGGTACGCGCTTCATCGCCACGCCGGAGGCGCAGGCGGTGAAGGGCTACAAGGACAAGCTCGTGGCGATGGGCGAAGACGGCACCACCGTCTCGCGGGCCTACACGGGCAAGACGTGTCGCGTCGTGCGCAACAGCTACACCGAGTACTTCGAAGAGCACAAGGACGAACTGCAGACGTTCCCGGGCCAGATCGGGCGCGCCATGCGCGACGGCGTGTTCCACATGGGTGGCGACCTCACGACCGAAGGCGTTGATCCCGAGCGCGAGTTCTTCCCCGCCGGTCAGGGCGCGGGTGCGATCCACGAACTCGTTCCCGCGGGCGACATCGTGCGGTCGATGGTGAGCGAGGCCGAAGAGATCCTCGCCAAGCCCCGCACCCTCGTGGGCTAAGCGGGCGGGTAAACGCCAGGCTGCGTGCGCGTGGCGTCGTCGATGACGCCACGCAGGACGTCGAGCAACGCCCGCGCCGGAGCGGCGGGCAGACCCCGGCGGCGGGTGGCGACACCGACGCGGCGGCGGGGAAGCCCTTCGACCGTCACCGGTTTCCACATGCCCTGCGGCAACCACTGCGGGATGGCGGTTGCCGGCAGGATCGCCGGGCCGTGGCCTTCGAAGGTCAGCGACGCCATCAGGCGCACGCCGTCGAGCTGCGCCTTGGGCACCAACGTGATGCCGGCCGCCGCGCTGGCGAGATCGAGCTCTTGGCGATACGCGGTGTTCGGCGCCGCCATCAACAACTCCAGGCCGTCGAGGTCCTTGAGGGTGACGTGGTCGTGGGCCGACAGCGGGTGGTCCGACGGCACCACGAGCACGAGATCCTCGTCGAAGAGCGGCCGGGCGATGAGGTCGGGCACGACGAGGGGCAGGTTGATGATCATCAAGTCGAGCTGGCCGTTGGCGAGCTGCGGCTCGAGGCTGTTGGTGGTCGCCTCCACGATGAACAGCTGCACGTGCGGGTGGTGTTCGCCCATCGCTTGGAGCAGGCGGGGGACAAGCCAGCGCGCCGTCGTGCCGATGACGCCGACGTGCACGGTGCCGGATACGACGTCGTGCAGCGCGGCCACGTCGGCCACGAGCGCGTCGAGTTCGGCCCTGATGCGCCGGGCGCGGTTGGCGACGGCTTCGCCCTCTTCGGTCAGCCGGCCGGCGCCGCGGTCCACGAGCACGGCGTTGAGCTCGCGTTCGAGCCGCGCGATGTGGGTCGACACGTTCGACTGCACCGTGTGCAGGGCGGTGGCCGCGGCCGAGAAACTGCCCTCGTCGGCCACGGCAACGAGGGCGGAAAGCTGACGCAGGTCCATCGCTGGCAACGATAGCAACTATCAGCAATAACTGCTGGACAGATAGCAGCCCGCTCGGCAAAATGGTCGCAGCAAGTCGAAAGGAAGGGCCGGTATCCCCCCCACCGGCCCTTCTTTCGCGTCTACCGTCGAATGCATGCCAGGTGCTGCATTCTTCGACCTGGACCGCACCTTGTTGCGCGGTGCGAGCGGCCCGTTGATCACCGAGGCGCTGATCCAGGCGGGTCTCGTGAACGAGCGCACGCTCGCACCGCAGCAGGCGATCTACCGCGTCTTCGACATCGTGGGCGAGACACTGCCGTCGATCGCGTTGGCGCGCGCCGCGGCCGCGGCGGCAAAGGGCTGGCCGGTCGCCGCGATGCGCGATGCGGGCAAGGCGGCGGCCGAGCGCCTCGACGCCATCGTGGCGCCGTATGCCCGCCCGATCATCGACGAGCATCGGGCCGCCGGGCGCCAACTCGTCCTGGCCACCACCACGCCGTATGAACTGATCCGGCCCCTCGCCGAGCTGCTGGCCTTCGACGACGTCATCGCCACTCGGTACGCCCACGCCGATGGCGTGCTGACGGGCGCGCTCGACGGCGGTTTCGTGTGGTCGCAGGGGAAGCTGGCGGCCGTGCGGGCTTGGGCCGACGAGCACGGCGTCGACCTGGCCGACAGTTACGCCTACTCCGACTCGATCTACGACACGCCGTTGCTGTCCGCGGTCGGTCACCCGTTTGCGGTCAACCCCGATCCGCGCCTGGCGCTGTTCGCCGCGGTGCGGCGCTGGCCCGTCCTGCATCTCGACGTGCCGGCCGGGATCCCGAAGCTCATGGGCCTCGAACCCGCTGATGTGCTCAAGCTCACGGCGCGGCCCGAACTCATCCGGTTTGCCCGCTTCGACATCGGCGGCACGGAGAAGATCCCGCGTACCGGCCCGGCCATCATCGTGGCCAACCACCGCTCGTACTTCGACACCGTCGCCCTCGGCATGACGATCCTGCGCGCCGGGCGGGCGCCGCGGTTCCTGGGCAAGAAGGAAGTGTTCGACGCACCGGTCGTCGGTCAGATGGCGAGCGCGCTCGGTGGTATCCGCGTCGATCGGGGGACAGGTTCGGCCGAACCGCTGCGGCGCGCCGCGGAAGCGCTCGAGGCGGGTGAGGCCGTGGCGTTGATGCCGCAGGGCACGATCCCGCGCGGCGAGGCGTTCTTCGACCCCGTCCTCAAGGGCCGCTACGGCGTGGCGCGGCTCGCGGCGATGACCCACGCGCCGGTGATCCCCGTCGGTTTGTGGGGGACGGAGAAGGTGTGGCCCCGCGCCGAGCGTGTCCCGCGGGTGTGGAACGTGTTGCGCCCGCCGAAGATCACGGTGCGCGTCGGCGACCCCGTCGACCTGTCCTACGACGACGAAGCGGCCGACGTCGAACGCGTCATGGCGGCGATCGTCGACCTGCTCCCGCCCGAAGCCCGCGAGCCGCACACGCCGACGGACGAAGAACTCCGCCTGTCGAAACCGCCCTCCTAACGACTAGGGGGCCGAGTGGTACTTCTGGCGGATCACGTTGAGGGCGCCGCCGGCGCGGAACCAGCCGATGTGCTCCTCGCTCATCGTGTGGTTGGCCTCGAAGTCCTCGGTGGTGCCATCCGCGTGCACCAGCACGCAGTGGACGGGCTTGTCGGGCGCGAGGTCGGAGAGGCCGAGCACGGAGATCTTGTCGTCGACGCGGATGCGGTCGTACACCGACGGGTCGGCGAAGGTCAGCGGCAACACGCCCTGCTTCTTCAGGTTCGTCTCGTGGATGCGGGCGAAGCTGCGCACGAGGATCGCCTTGGCGCCGCGGTAGCGCGGCTCCATCGCCGCGTGCTCACGCGACGAGCCTTCGCCGTAGTTCTCGTCGCCCACCGCGATCCAGCCGATGCCGGCTTCGGACGCCTGCTTGGCGATGTCGGGGAACGAGTGCACCTGGCCGTCGACGAACGACACGCCCTCGCCCGCCTCGCCGGTGTAGGCGTTGATGGCGCCGAGGAAGAGGTTGCCCGAGATGTTCTCGAGGTGACCGCGGTACTTGAGCCACGGGCCGGCCGCCGAGATGTGGTCGGTCGTGCACTTGCCCTTGGCCTTGAGCAGGATGGGCAACTCCACGAAGTCCTTACCGTCCCACGCCGGGAACGGGGCGAGCAGCTGCAGCCGGTCGCTGTTCGGGTCGACGGCGATGGTGACACCGCTGCTGTCGACGGGCGGCGCGATGAATCCGGCTTCGCCGTCTTCGAACCCGGCGCTGGGCAACTCGACGCCGACGGGCTCATCGAGCACGACGCCGTCGATGGCGTCGCTGCGCGGGTCGAAGTCGAGCGTGCCGTTGAGCGCGAATGCCATCACCGTCTCGGGTGACGTGACGAAGCACAGCGTGTTGGCCGAGCCGTCGTTGCGCTTCGGGAAGTTGCGGTTGTAGCTCGTGACGATCACGTTGACGTCTTCGGGCGTCACGTCGTCGCGCTGCCACTGACCGATGCAGGGACCACACGCGTTGGCGAGCACCGTCGCCCCGATGGCTTCGAGGTCGGCGAGCAGGCCGTCGCGCTCGATGGTGGCCCGCACGCGCTCGGAGCCCGGCGTGACGAGCAGCGGCGTCTTCACGCGCAAGCCCGCCGCCGCGGCTTGGCGGGCGATCGACGCCGTGCGGGTGATGTCTTCGTACGACGAGTTCGTGCACGATCCGATGAGCGCGCTGGAGATCTCGAGGGGCCACCCGGCGGCGCGCGCGTCGTCGCCCAGCTTCGACACGTCGTGGGCGAGGTCGGGGGAGTGGGGGCCGTTGATCATCGGCGCCAACTCGTCGAGGTTGATCTCGATCAGCTGGTCGAAGACCTCCGACGCGTGCGCGTAGGCGTCGGGGTCGGTTTGCAGGTGCGGCAGCACCTTGGCGGCGGCGTCCGCGATCGCCTCGCGGCCCGTCGCCTTGAGGTAACCCGCGGCGTGATCGTCGTAGCCGAAGATCGACGTGGTGGCGCCGATCTCGGCGCCCATGTTGCAGATCGTGGCTCGACCCGTGGCGCTGATGGTTTCCGCGCCCGGACCGAAGTACTCGACGATGGCACCGGTGCCGCCCTTGACCGTCAGCACTTCGGCGACCTTCAAGATCACGTCCTTCGGCGACGACCAGCCGCTCAGCCGACCGGTCAGGTGCACGCCGATGACCTTGGGCCAGCGCACGCCGAAGGTGGAGCCGACCATCACGTCGACCGCGTCGGCGCCTCCGACACCGATGGCGATCATGCCGAGGCCACCAGCGTTGGGCGTGTGGCTGTCGGTGCCGATCATCATCCCGCCGGGGAACGCGTACTGCTCGAGCACGACCTGGTGGATGATGCCGCTGCCCGGCTTCCAGAAGCCGATGCCGTACTTCTCCGACACCGTGCGCAGGAACGCGTACACCTCGCTGTTGACGTCCTCGGCGAACTTGAGGTCCTGGTCGGCACCGAAGTGTGCCTGGATCAGGTGGTCGCAGTGGACGGTGGTTGGCACGGCGACCTGGGGCAGGCCCGCCGTCATGAACTGGAGCAGCGCCATCTGCGCGGTGGCGTCCTGCATGGCGACGCGATCGGGATACAACTCGGAGTAGGCAACGCCCTTGGTGAGGTCCTGGCCCTCGGGGTCGGCGAGGTGATTGATCAGGATCTTCTCGGCCAGGCTCAGCGGCCGGCCGAGCCGCCGGCGGGCGATGGCGACGCGCTCGTCGAGTCGGCTGTAGACCTCGTTCACGAGTTCGATCGGCGTGTTCGCTGCAACGGCCATGTCAGGCTCCTCGTCTTCTCGGCGTGATACAAGTATAATACAAGTCAGTCATGCACCGCTACCTGGAGATCGCGGCCGACGTCCGCCGTCGGGTCGAGGCGGGTGAGTTCGCGGCCGGCCGCTTGCTGCCGAGCGAGGCTGAGCTGTCGCGAGGCTACGACGCCAGTCGGGTCACCGTACGCAAGGCCCTGGAGGCGCTGCGCCACGACGGCCTGGTCGACGCTCGCCAGGGGTTCGGGTGGTTCGTCGCCGCCGACCCGGTGCGACAGACGCTCGGGCGCCTCGCCACCATCGAAGGCCAGCTCGAAGCGATTGGGGCGCAGGCCGAGCGGCGCATCCTCGACTTCGCGTTCGTGCAAGCACCGGCGCGCGTGCGCGCCCATCTCGGCGCCGGGCCGGTGCTGCGGGTGCGTCGGCTCAATCTGGCCGACGGCGAACCGTTCGCCCGCGTCACGGTGTGGATCCCGGAACGGTTCGGCCGAGCCCTCTCGCGCGACGACGTTGCCCGCCGCAGCCTCTACGAGTTGCTGCCCGTCGAACTGGGCGGCGCCGTGCAGACGATCGGTGCTGCCGCGGCGTCGGCCGACGACGCCGAACTGCTCCAGATCCCCGTGGGGTCGCCGGTCCTGCGCTGCGAACGCGTCACACACGATGTCGATCGGATACCCGTCCTCGTGAGCGAGCACGTCTTTCCGGCGCACCGCAGCGAGTTCGTCGTCGAGCTCCCCAACGTCGAGGTCTCGGACGGATCTATCGCCCCGACGGGCCTACGACTCACTACGTGAGTCGATGCCCGTCGCGGTATCTCTGGCGCCTTCGGCGCTGCCCGGACGGGGCCCCATCCCCGTCCTCCTCCCGAGCGTGGGGCCCCTCGCTGCGCTCGCCCCACGCCGGCCCGTGCGGCCGACGACTCGTCGACTAGTTGGTGACGACGCGGCCGAGGATGCCGAGCAGCAGCGCGACGCAGAAGGTGACGACGAGGGCGAGGCTGGCGTAGGCGAGCACCTGTGCGACTCCGGCGACGCGGGCGACGCCGTCCGATACCGGTTCGTCGGTGATCGGTTCTTCGGTGGCTCGGGCGAGCAGGAGCGCGGCCGGCGCGCTGAACAGCACAAGGGCGAAGGATGGGAACGCCCGGCGGCCCCCGATGAGGCTGAGCCCGATCGGGAGGAGCAGGCCGGCGGCAGCACAGACCACGGCGGCGAACGCGTAGCCGTCGGCGGCGGTGCGCGCCGGTGGGCCGACGCGCAATTCCGTCGCCGGCTCGACCGGGTCGGGTGGCGCCGCGGGTTCCGTCACCGCTTCGGGTTCGACGTCGCTCATCGGGCCAGATGCTTCCATCGTTGGGCGCGGCGCTCCTCGGCGTAGAGCAAGAGCCCGCCGAGGGACGCCAGCCACGCCACGGTCGCAAGGATCAACGTGGCGCCCGACGGCGAGTCGTGGTGAGCCGCGATCGGGGTGGCCGTCTCGGTGTGGGTTGTGCCGAGCACCGTGGTCGGTGCCGTTGTCGATGGCGGTACGCCGGTGGTCGTCGTGATCTCGACGGGCGAACCGATCAGGTCGGGCACGAGGGTCTGGGACGGGCCCGACGCCGGCGGCGGAACCGGCGCCGTGCTCTTCTTCGTCGTGGTGGCGGTCGTGGCGCCGCGGCCCGTGGTGGTCGTGCTGCTGCGGGCCGTGGTCGTGGTGGTCACCTCAGGGGGCGCGGTCGTCGACGGCGGCGTCGTGGTCGTCGGTGCGGGTGGTGGCGCCGTCGTGGTGGGGTCGAGCACCTGCGCCCGCACACCGGTAGCGGTGATCCCCGAACAGATCGCGAGCGCGCCCAACCAGACCCAAAGACTTCGGCGCACCGCTCCATCGTAAATCAGATGCCCGCAAATCCGATGACGCGTGAGAATGGGTGATGGCGCAGTCGTCCGCTTCCACGTATTGGCCGCTATTCGACCTTTCGATCCGAACGCCGCGCGTCGAGCTGCGGTACCCAGACGACGACCTGGTGTTGCGCACGGTCGAGCTCGCCGGCAAGGGCATTCACGACCCGGCCACGATGCCGTTCGGCTTCCCGTGGACCGACGCCAAGTCGCCTGAATTCGAGCGCAACTCGCTCAAGCACTGGTGGCGCAACCGGGTTGAGCACACGCCGGACAGCTGGAACCTGAACTTCGTGGTCCTGGTCGACGGGGACGTCGTCGGTTCACAAGGCGCCACCGCCTCGAACTTCGGCAAGCTCCGCCAGGCCGAGACCGGCTCGTGGCTCGGCCGCGACTTCCAGGGCCAGGGGATCGGTAAGGAGATGCGCGCCGCGATCCTGCACTTCCTCTTCGCCGGTCTCGACGCTGCGCGCGCGATCAGCGGCGCGTGGCACGACAATCCGTCGTCGCTCGGCGTGTCCCGGGCGCTCGGCTACACGGAGAACGGCTCGGAAATCCGCCTGCGACGCGACACACCCGACCGCCTCGTCCACCTCCTGCTCACCCGTGAGCAGTGGGAGCCGCAGCGGCGTAGTGACATCGAGATCGTTGGTCTCGACGGCTGTCGCGACATGCTTATTGCGTGACGAACGCCTCGCACGGCTACATCTACGAACTGCTGCGCAAGCTCGGCCTGTCGACGTTCCAGGCGTCGACGGGCGAGTTCCTGTTGGTGCGCCCGCTCAAGATCGCGCTCATCATCGTGCTGGCGATCATCGTGGCGCGCCTCACCGCCCGCGCGTTGCGGCGCGTCATCGGCACCGCCCAGCGCCGCTCGCCGCTGCGGGCGAGCTCGGCGCGCGCCGAGCAACGCGCCGACACCGTGGGCGACGTCGTGGGCAGCCTGGCCCGCAGCGCCATCCTTGCGCTCGGTTTCCTGATGGCGCTCGGCCAACTCGGTCTCAACCTCGCTCCGCTCATCGCCGGCGCCGGCATCGCGGGCGTGGCGATCGGCTTCGGTGCGCAGGCCCTGGTGCGCGACTTCCTCTCGGGGCTGTTCATCCTTCTCGAGGATCAGTACGGCGTGGGCGACACGATCGACCTCGGCGGCGACGTCGTGGGTGTCGTGGAGGAACTGAACCTGCGCACGACGCGCGTGCGCGCCGCGGACGGGACGGTGTTCTTCATGCCCAACGGCGGCATCGCACGGGTCGGCAACGCGTCGATGGACTTCTCGCGCGCCGTGGTCGACGTCCCGATCGGCAAGGACGCGGATGTCCTGGCCAGCCTCGCTGCGGTCAACGACGTCGCGACGAAACTCGGCGAGGAGTGGCCGGACCGCATCACGCAGGCGCCCCAGATGCTCGGCGTCCAGACGATCCTGCCGGCCGAGGGTCCCGTCTTGCGCGTGACCGCCACCACCAGTGCCGGCGATCAATTCGCGGTTGCCCGCGAGCTGCGGCTGCGAATCCTCGACCGCCTACGCGGCGGCGTCGCGAAGAAGTAGCCGCACGCCGAGGTTGGCCTCCGGCGCGATCTCGTAGCGGCCCTCGCCGGTCGGCTTCGCGTCGCGCACGGCGGCGGCGTCGACCGTCGTGAAGGCGACGTGGTGCACGCCCTGGGCGAACGCGCCGGTGACGAACACCCGCACGACACCACCCGTCGACCACGCGTACTCCACCCAGTCGGCGTCGAGCAGGTCGTCGTGACCGCGGGCGGTCTCCTCACCTGACAGCAAGTCGCGATAGAGGCGCACGGCGTCGTCGGCGTCGCCGACCACGTGGCCCACGTAGTCGAGGGTCGCGGGCTCGGTGCGCGGCGTCGGCAGGTGCGCCGGCGCAGGCGATTCCCACTCGCCGGCCGACTGCGCGATCTGGATCACCACGCCGGGTGCGTCCTTCGGGTGGAGGAACGCTTCCATCCACCCGGGATCCGAGACGTCGACGCCGACGGGGTGATAGCCCGCGGCCTCGATCGTGACCAGCGCGCCCTTGAGGTCGGGAACCTTGAACGTCATGTGGTGGGCGCCGGGACCGCGGTGATCGAGGAAGCGGCGCAGGAAGTCGTTGCGCTCCCAGTCGACGGGCATCAGCGCTTCCATCTTCATCCCGTTGGCGTAGCGCAACTGCGCCGACGCGAAACCGACGGTGGGGCCGCCGGAGACCCACACGCCGCCGAGGTCGCCGCGGTAGCGCGGCCATAGTTCGTCCCAGGACTCGGCGGCGAACGCGACGTGGTCGAGCTTGGCGGGCAGCCCGTCGCTCATGCGCGTTCGAGCATGGTGGTGAACAAGTCGACGTGCTCGTTCACCATGCGCGTCGTGGAGAAGTACTCCTCGACGGCGCGGCGGCACGCGCCACGATCGAGGTCGGCCGCCCGCTCGATCTTGTGGGCCATGTCGGCTTCGTCGCTACACAGGAAGCCCGTCACGCCGTCCTCGACGATCTCGGGCGCCGCGCCTTCGGGAAACGCCAGCACCGGCGTACCGCAGGCGAGCGCTTCGATCATCACGAGACCGAACGGCTCGTTCCAGCGGATCGGATTCAGCAGACCAGTGGCGCCGGCGAGCAACTCGAGCTTCTGCTCGTGCGGGACCTCACCCAAGTAGCGGATGGTGTCGCTCAGGTGCGGCTTGACGTGCTCTTCGAAGAACTGGATCTCCCATGCCTCGCGCATCTTGGCTGCCATGAGCAGCGGCACCCCGGCTCGCTCGGCGGCCTCGATGGCGCGGTGCGGCCCCTTGTCAGCCGCCATGCGGCCGAGGAAGAGGAAATAGCCGCCATCGCCCGCTCCGACGGGGAAGTCAGCGGCGTCGATGCCGTGGTGGATGACGCGCTCGACCTGGACGGTCGGCGCGGAGGTGGCCTGCGCGTGCGAGATCGCGATGATCGGCGTGCCGTCCTTGTTCAGGTGCTCGTAGAGGTCGGTGAGCTCTTCGTTGAACGGGCCGTGAATCGTCGTGGCGACGGGCAGGTCGGGGTAGCGGTCCGCCGCGTGGAACGGCCCGATGATGCTGTGGTCGTGGACGACGTCGGCGCCCCATTCGGCGATCGCCTCGTAGGCGTGGATGACGTGGCGCTGCTCGGGTACCGCCATGCCGATGCGCTGGCCCTCGGATTGCTCGAGCGCCCACTGCGTCGGGACGGGACAGGTGGAGTCGCCGGTGGCGTAGAGCAGCACCTCGTGACCGGCCGCTTGGAAGCCCACGCACAGGCGGTCGACGACCAATTCGATGCCCCCGTACAGCTTGGGGGGCACGGGCGCCCACGGGGGAGAGATGACTGCGATCCGCATGACCCCCGATGATGGCAGCAGAATGCGCTCGTGGCGGATACGCGGTTGTTCTCATTCCGGGCTTCTCGGCACAAGCGTCACTCCAAGACGCGGTTCTTCGCGCTCGTCGACGGTGTTTTTGCCATCGCGACAACGCTGCTCGTGCTCGAGTTGCACGTCGACAAAAGCGCCATCGCGCACGGGCAACTGGCCCACGTCCTGCGCCGGCAGTTGCCCGAATTCGGCGCCTACGCCATCGGCTTCCTGCAGACCTTCGGCGGATGGTCGGTGTCGCACCGCCTGTCGGCGCGGCTGCGCGGCATCAACCAGTGGATGATCCTGAGCCTCGGCATCGGGTTGGCGTTCGTGTCGCTGATCCCGTTCTCGACGGCCGTCCTCGCCGACTCGTTCGGCGACAACGCCAACCTCAAGGTGGCCGTGGCGCTCGTGGCCGGACTCGGCTTCGCGTCGACCGTGACGCTGGCGGCGGCGACCCAGCACGCGTGGAAGGTCGGCCTCATGATCGACGAGTACCACCAGGACCACTACGAATGGCTGGCGCGCCTGATGCTGGCCGCGCTCGTGGGCTTCGGTCTCGCCACGGTGATGGCCTTCGTGGTGCCGTGGGTCGCGCTCGTCCCCTTGCTGGTGGGCTACGCCGCAACCTTGTTGCCGCTGCGCATGGACGAATTCCCGTGCGCGCAAGAGGACTGAATCGGGCATACCATCGCCACGGGGCGAGGGGAGGCAACGCATGAGCGACACCGAGGGAGCCGGACGCCATGGCGAAATGCGGTTCCGTCCTGGCTTGATGCCGCCGCTGTTCGGCGACACGGCGGCCACGCTCATCGTCGACGACGATCCGGTGGTCGCCACCGTGCTCGAGAGCATCCTGTCGCCCGAGGGCTACCGCTGCGAGATCGCCACCGACGCCGCCCAGGCGCGGGCGCTGCTCGAGCAGCGCGAGTTCGCGCTGGCGCTCGTCGACGTGATGATGCCGGGCCAGTCGGGCCTTGAACTCGCGGCAGATCTGGTCGCCAAGCACCGCGATCTCGCCGTGGTCATGGTGACGGGCGTCGACGAGCCGGCGATCGCGCAGCTCGCACTCGACAGCGGCGCGTACGGCTACGTCGTCAAGCCGTTCCGGGACACGGACGTGCTCGTGGCCGTCGCCAACGCCGGGCAGCGCCGGTGCCGCGAGATCGAGCACCGGTCCCACACTGATCGCATGGAGCGCATGCTGGCGGACAAGACCGCCGAGCTCGGCGACGTCCTCGAAGGCCGCGACCCGCAGCCCTGAGTCGTCCAGCGCTTCAAGCGTGCTGCTGTTCGATGACCTCGTCGATGACACCGCGGGCGTGGGCCGGCGTCATGCCGATGTCGGACGCGATCCGTAAGACGATCTCGCGGTGGCCGGCGTCGATGGTGCCGCCCGTCGAGGCGACGCGGGCGCAGCCGGCGACGATGCGCTCCTTGCCGTGCTCGTTGAGCCCGTCGCTCAAGGTGGCGAGGTGACCTTGCAGGCCTGAGACGTCGAGGTGGGCGATGTCGTCGATGAGGTCGTCCTCGTGCCATTCGGCGTCGGCGAACGCCGACAGCACCAGCAGCGCCTCGTGCATCTCCGACGGCGTCGGTGTGCGGCCGAGCACCGTCACGATCGCCTCGCGCATGGCGAGCAGGAGGTTCGTCCGTAGCGACTCGGTCGTCGGCAAGGTCAGGACTGAAGGCTTGTAGGTCGAGTTGCAGGTTGTGCACTGCACGTACTCGCCGACGACCTTGAGCGGGATCAGCGGGATGAAGAAGGCGGTGAACCATCGCCGCGCCTGCTTGTGGCTGTAGCGGCGGTCGACGCCGCACGACGGGCAACAGAACGTGCCCGTCGCCAGTTGCTTGGCGCGCACGCGCAAGCCCCAGATAAGGATCATGTCGACCCATCGACGGAACAGCCGCTGATATGAGTGGCCGCGCGCCACTGTGGGTAGTTGGCGGACGTGAGCAACATCAGCTGGGAGACAGTGAGTGGCCTCATGGGACGTCAAGCCGTCGCCGTCGCCGTCGTCCTCACGACCACGTTCGGTGGCATCGGAACTAGCACGGCGCTGGCGTCGTCTTCACCCGCCCGGCCGGCCGTGAAAACAGCGGCAAAGGTCGGCGACCCCGCCGACGCCGTGTTCAACTTCGGCGACGACCTCGACGCCGTCAACTACCAGATCGAGTTCCTGCCCGACCAACGCGACCCCGAGCGGTTGGACGCCGCCTGCAAGGCCGTCTTCCGGGACCAGCCGCGGTTCGAGTCAGCCGTGCAGCACGCCGACCACGCCAAGGGCGTCGGTGCGGCGCTGGTGGCCGACGCCGAGCCGATCGTCGAGCTGTGCGCCGATCCGATGTCGGCCGACGACGTCGCCGAGGCCAACGCCGCGCAAGGTTTCGACGACTTCCACGAGCAAGCCTTCGACTTCGCCGCAGCCGTGAAGTAGCCCGCGGCAAGGTCGCGGCAAGGCGACATCCATACGGTCCTTCCCAGTGAACAAGGGGGCCGTGATGGGGAAGCGAATTGCAGGAGCGTTGGTCGTCGTGTTGCTCGCGGGGCTCGTCCTCAGCGGTGTCACCAGCCCGCCGGCTCAGGCCGCCGACTACGCGGTCGACCCGGTCCCGCCGAGCGCCGGACTGCCACTGGACTTCACGGCATACGTCGACAACGGAACCACCGTCACGCCGGTGCACGGCAATTTGTTGCTGAATCCGGTGTTCACGATCCGGGACGCGCAAGGACGAGCGCTCTACGACATGTGCGTCGTCTTCGGCGTCGGCGGCGGCGTCGTGCTCACACCCGCCGCGCTCGCCGCCGGGACCATCCCTCCCGTGTTCCCCCTCCAAATCGGCCTCCTGAAGTTCGCCCCCGGTGGCGCCAACCAGTGCACGTTCGACGAAGCCGTCACCGCCGGCCTCACGGCACTCACGGGACTCGTGAACCTGGCCCTGAGCGGCGTCGGCGCGAACTTCAACGCCGACGAACTGCTGACCCAGCTCACGCAGCCTCTGAGGGACGTGTTCCACGCCGATGAGACATGTGATCCTCGCGGCTCTGCCGCGCCGCACACGGGCGTCGAACTCTTCCTGGACATTCCGTTCACGTCGAACGTCGTCTCGTTCGGGTTCCGCGACGCTGCGGCCGTGCCGCGCATCTTCGAAGCGACGGTGTACAACGCCGACCACGGCTTCGACGGTGTCCTCGAGTCGCAGACGAGCTGCCTGGGTGGCGCCGGCCGGCTCAATCCGGTGTTCTCGTTCACGGATCGCACCACCCGCGCCACTGACGGCGACCTCACGGTCACAGCTCGTACCCCGACAAACTTCTCGTTGCATGCGACCGTCGTGCAGCCGCCACCGGCGACGAGCGACGATCAACTCGCTGCCGGAACCCCGCGGCCGCAGATCGGGGTGCCGTCCAAGCTCATCGGTGGCCTGCCCTCGTCGCTGGGCAAGACGCCCGTGTGCACCCTGTCGCCGATCAAGGCCCGGTTCGGTGGGCTCTGCGCCAAGCCGGCGCCCAAGACAACGCCGCTGTTCAACGTGAGCCTGAGCGACGTTGTCCCCGCCAACGCCACCTACGGCATGCAACTCGGCAACCGCAAGCCGGTGACGGTTGGCGGTGTGCACACAGCGCACACGATCGGGAGCATCGACGCGCTCGTCTCCGGGCTGCCAACCGTCAACGGGCGCGGTGTCCTCGGAGCCGTGATCGACCAGACGGTCGACGGCCGATTCGTGACCCAAGGCGTCCACTATTCGGTCCCCGGCGCGCCGCCCCAATACCTGGCGAGCACCGTGTTGTCTCAACTTCAACTCGCCCTGCGTCTCGATCCGGACACGCCGGTACGAGATCCCGATCCGCGCCAGGACTACGGAGCCGTCAACGTCGCCATGACGAAGGTGCCGTCGACGCTCAACGTGTCGCTCACCACCGACACCGCACCCACCAGCGGCGCCATGCGGGTCCATGAAGAGCACAATGCGCCGGTAACGCTCGGGCCGAGCCTCACGCTTCGCATCCCGATCGGCGTGGGCACAGCGGCCAAGGTGTTGACGGCGACAACACCCGAACTGACCTCGCCGGGTGACCTCTGCTTCCAAGCCGGACCCGACTGCAACACCGACGTCAATCGCACACTCGAGCACCAGAACAGCGACTACGACCTGTTGAACCGGCCGACGGACCGGTTGTCGGTGTTCGCGTCGTTCCCGAACGCCCTCCACGACGCTTCGGTGCACATCGACACCATCCCACCGGGTGGAGTCTCGGAGCCCTACGTCTACGTGGACAATCTCTCCATCCAGCGTTTCGAATTCCACAACGGCGGCAGCGACCTCACGGCCGGCCACGTCTTCGACTGTCCCTTCCAGTGTTATGACCCGCGGCAGTACCCCGTCACGCCCGACGGTGAGCAACTGCTGTGCATCGACGACGACGAGGCGCCCTTCCCGTTCGCGGTTGGCCAGCCGACGTGCACCAACGTGGACGATCCGTTCTTCTTCGTCGACACCCGCCAGCTGCCGTTGCGGGCGACGGTGAGGCTGCCGTCGCATCGCCCGTTCAACGGCATCTTCGACACGTACACCTTCGGGCGGCCGGGGCAGGAGTTCTGGGCGGCAGACCGGCTCATCTGGGTACGCGGCATCGACTCCATCGACAACCCCGGAAACTGCGGTGGCTACACCGACGTCGATACCGACTCCAGCATTCCGTTCTACGACGACATCGTCGACAGCTACATCTGTTAGTGGGCGTAACAGGACTCGAACCTGTGACCTCAGCCGTGTGAAGGCTGCGCTCTAACCAACTGAGCCATACGCCCGGTGTTCGGGGGACAGAGGTTATCCGGACGCGCGGAGTTTCTCGGCCTCGGCGCGCAGCGTCCTGGCGGCTTCGGCGTCGCCCCGCGCCTCGGCGATCAAGGCGGCCTCGTCGCGGCAGTCGGCGAGGCGGGGGGCGCGGCCGATCTTGGGCGAGAGCGCCTCGGCCTGGGCGAGCAAGTCCTCGGCGTCGTCGAGACGGCCCTCAGCCCGGGCGACAGCCGCGAGACTCCACGTCGGCCACCACAAGAGGTTGCGCCAGCCCGACGAGCGGGCGAGCACGAGGGCTTCGTCGAGGTAGTGCCGGGCGCCTTCCAGATCGCCGGTGCGGCGGGCGAGCTCGCCCCGGCTGTGCAGCGTGCCCGACACCATCGCCTCGTCGCCGACCGCCCGCGCGCGGGCGACGGCCTCGTCAAGGACCTCCTCGGCGATGGCGTAGTCACCGTCCTCGAGCGCAGACCAGCCGGCGAGGTTGAGGGCCCGAGCCAGCGCCGGCTCGTCACCGGTCTGGCGCCACGCATCGGCGGCCTGGTCGAAGTGACGACGTGCCGATTCGGCGTCGCCGTCGGTCAACGCCATCTCACCGAGGGTCATGTGCAGCCAGGCGACGGCGTTCGGAGATCCCAAGCGGTGCCACAGCGCCAAGGCTTCTTCGAGCCGTGCGCTGGCGGCGGCGGCGTCGCCGTCGGCGGTGGCGAGGCCGGCGAGCACGGTGAGGTGCTCGGCGAGCATCCGGCCGTCGCCGAGTTCGCGCGCCAAGGCGTGACCTTCGTCGGCCAAGCTGCGCGCCAGACCACGATTGCCGTCGTCGAAGGCGACGCGGGACAGCTGGTGGGTGAGGGTGGCGATCACGCGCTTGTCGCCTTCGACGCGTGCCAGCTCCAGCGCCTCCTCGAACAGCGGGCCCGCTGTCTCCTGGTCGTTCTGTTGCGACGACAGCAACCCGAGGTTGCGCAGCGCTACCGCCCGCTGACGGTCGTCGTTGGCGTCGGTGGCGGTGCCGAGCGCTTCGTTGAGCAGCGCACGCGCTTCTTCGTAGGCGAAGCGGTTGCGGGCCAGCGCGCCGAGGTGGTTCAGCGTGCGGGCCGTTCCGGCGGGGTCGTCGAGCGAGCGCCAGCGCACGAGCGCGGCGTTGAGGAACCGCTCGGCCGCTTCGTTGTCGCCCTGCTCGGTGGCGAGGGCGCCGGCGGCGTCGAGGGCGCGGGCGACGAGGTGCGGCTCGACGCCGTCGATGTGTTCGAGGCCCTGCTCGATCCAGCGCCGGCCGCCGGCCCAGTCGCCGCGCACCAACCAGTAGCGCCACAGCGCCACCGCGGGCTCGAGCGCGGCGGCGCCGAGCCAGTCGAGACAGGCGCGCACGTTGGCCTCGTCGACCGCCAGGCGACGCAACCATTCGGACTGCTTGAGGCCGGTGAGCTCCGCGTCGGCCGACAGCGCCAGGGCGCGGAAGAACGTGGCGTGGCGGTCGCGCACGGTGACAAGTTCGTTGCCGTCCTTCAACTGCTCGAGCGCGTACTGCTTGATGGTGGCGAGCATGCGGTAGCGCGACGCGTTGTCCTGTTCCTCCACCACGACGAGGCTGCGGGCCACGAGGCGGGCCAGGCCGTCGACCACGTCGAGTTCCGACAGCTCGCCGAAGGCGCACACCGCGACTGCGGCGTCGAGGTTCCAGCTGCCGGAGAACGCGGCCAGGCGGGCGAACAGCGTCTGCTCCATCGGCTCGAGCAGGTTGTAACTCCAGTCGACGGTGGCGCGCAGCGTCTGTTGGCGCGCCATCGCCGCGCGTGACCCGCCGGTCAACAAGCGGAACTGGTCGTTGAGGCGGGCGTTGATCTCGTCGACGGACAGGGCGGCGACGCGGCCGGCGGCGAGTTCGATGGCGAGCGGGATGCCGTCGAGGCGGCGGCAAATGGCCGACACCGTGGCGAAGTTGGCGTCGGTGAGGGCGAAGCCCGGCCGGCGTTCGGCGGCGCGGTCGGCGAAGAGTTGCAACGCTTCGGCGTCGACCATGGCGCCGATCGGCAGCACGCTCTCACCCGGGATGCCGAGGGCCTCCTGGCTGGTGGCGAGCACCACGAGCTGCGGGCAGTGGGTGCACAGCTGCTCCACCAGCGCGGCGACCGGTGCGAGCTGGTGCTCGCAGTTGTCGAGCACAAGAAGCAAGTGCCGGCTGGCGAGCGCTTCGGCGAGCGACTCGTTCGTCGGCGCGTGATGGTCGAGCAGGTCGAGGGCGTTGGCGACGGCGTCGGGCACGTCGTCGGGATCGGCGATCCCGGCGAGTTCGACGAGCCAGGCGCCCTGCGGGAATCCGTCGACGACGTCCGAAGCGACCTGCAGGGCGAGCCGGGTCTTGCCCGAGCCGCCGGTGCCGGTGACGGTGACGAGCTTGGCGCCGCTGCGGATCCGTTCGGCGGCATCGGTGCGCTCGTCCATGCGGCCGATGAACGAGGTGATCGGCTTGGGCAGGTTGCCGGGGACGGCGTCGGCGCGCACGCCGGGGAAGTGGGCGCGCAGATCGGCGCGCCCGAGTTGCCACAGGTGCGTCGGCGACGGCAGATCCTTCAGGCGATGACGGCCGAGGTCGACGAGGGTGGCGCCTTCGGGTGGGCCACCGGCGAAGTGCAGCGTCGACGCCGAGCACAAGACCTGGCCGCCGTGGCCAGCGCTACAGATCCGCGCCGCCTCGTGCACCGCCAGGCCCACGTAGTCGCCGTTGCGCACGACGGCCTCGCCGGTGTGCAGCCCCATGCGCACGCGCAGCGGGGGATCGGGCCACGGGAAGTTCGACACCGCCGCCTGGGCTTCGAGCGCACCGGCGAGGGCGTTGTCGGCCGACTCGAAAGCGACGAATACGGCGTCGCCGCGGGTGCCCACCTGGCGGCCGCCGTTGCGGGTCAAGGGTTCGTCGAGGAGTGCGTAGTGGGTCGTCAGCAGATCCGGCCAGGCGTCGCCGTGTTTCTGGATGAGATGCGTCGAGCCTTCGATGTCGGTGAACAGAAAGGTGACGACGCCCTCAGGGAGCGCGTCGGACACGTCAGTCGTTGGACGATCGGGTGAACGTCGCCATGGCCTGCAACACCACCGCGAGGCCCCAACCGAGGATGACCCAGGCCGGCCAGAAGTAGCCGCCGCCGGCGAGTGCCCACACCGCCACGAGGAACGCGTTGACGACGACGTAGGCGCGGGCGTGCACGATGAAGGCCGTTCGGGCGACGCGCTGGAGGCGCTCGCCCCGCTCCACTGGCTCCGGCAGCACGACGCCCAACTTACTTAAGTAACGTTGCTACGACAGGCAAACACAAGGAGTCGGCAATGCAGGTTCGCGACAAGATCTATATCGACGGCGCCTGGGTGCCGTCGACGGGTGCGCAGACGCTCTCGGTGATCAACTCTTCGACCGAAGAGGTCATGGGAACGATCCCGGAAGGGACGCCCGAAGACGTACAGAAGGCGGTCGCGGCCGCCAAAGCCGCGTTCCCGGCGTGGGCGGCAACGCCGCGAGAAGAGCGGGGCAAGTACATCCAGCGCATCGCCGAGGGCCTCGGCGCCCGCATGGGTGAGATCGCCCAGGTCGTCGCCGGTGAGCTCGGCATGCCGCTGAACCTCGCCATGCTCATCCAGGCCGGCCTGCCCGCCGCCAACTGGGGCTCGATCGCCGGCGTGCTCGACAGCTACGAGTTCGAGACGCAGGTCGGTAACTCGCTCGTCGTGCGCGAGCCCGTCGGCGTCGTCGGCGCCATCACGCCGTGGAACTACCCGCTGCACCAGATCACGCTGAAGGTCGCACCGGCGCTCGCCGCGGGCTGCACCGTCGTGCTCAAGCCGTCCGAAGTGGCGCCGCTCAACGCATTCATCCTCGCCGAGATCATCGACGAGGTCGGCCTGCCCGCCGGCGTGTTCAACCTCGTGACCGGCGTCGGCCCGATCGTCGGCGAAGCCATCGCGTCGCACCCCGACGTCGACATGGTGTCGTTCACCGGCTCTACTCGCGCCGGCAAGCGCGTCGCCGAACTGTGCGCGCAGCGCGTCGCCCGCGTCGCCCTCGAGCTCGGCGGCAAGTCGGCCAACGTGATCCTGCCCGACGCCGACCTGCAGACGGCGGTGACCGACGGCGTGGGCAAGGCGTTCCTCAACTCCGGCCAGACGTGCTCGGCGCTCACCCGCATGGTCGTGCCCCGCGACAAGCTCGCCGAAGTCGAGCGCATCGCCGTGGAAGCGGCCGAGACCTACACCGTCGGCGATCCCTTCGGCGGCGAGGCCAAGCTCGGCCCGCTCGTGTCGGCGGCGCAGCGCGAGCGCGTGCGCAGCTACATCCAGAAGGGCATCGAGGAGGGTGCGACGTTGCTTACCGGTGGCGCCGAGGCTCCCGAAGGCCTGGATAAGGGCTACTACGTCAAGCCGACGGTGTTCTCGAACGTCGACAACAAGATGACGATCGCGCAGGAGGAGATCTTCGGCCCTGTGCTGTCGATCATCGCCTACGACACCGAGGAAGAGGCGATCGAGATCGCCAACGACACCATCTACGGCCTCGCCGGCGGTGTGTGGTCGGGCGACAAGGAGCACGCCAAGCAGGTGGCGCTCCAACTGCGCACCGGCCAGGTCGAGGTCAACGGCGGTTCGTTCAACCTGAACGCCCCGTTCGGTGGCTACAAGCAGTCCGGTCTCGGCCGCGAAGCCGGCACCTTCGGCCTCGAAGAGTTCCTCGAAGTGAAGAGCCTCCAGCTCTAACCCCGAATCGGTACGCGCTTTGTGCCCTCCAAGGGCATGAAGCGCGTACCGATTCCTTTATGTTCTGCGGGCGTGACTGCTGAACTCGCCGATGCGCTGCGCGTCGTGCTTGACGCGAACGCGATCGACGACTTGCATCGTCTGTCGGGGGGCGCGTCGCGCGCCACGTGGTCGTTCAAAGCCGACGGGCGAGCACTGATCCTGCGGATGGATCCTCCGGGCGCAGCCTCCGGCGGCCTGGCGCGTGAGGCGGGGCTGCTCCGGGGCGCGGCGGGCGTCGGCGTTCCCGTCCCCGAGGTGATCGCCCACGGCGACGGCCGCGACGGCGTCGGCTCGCCCTACATCGTGATGAATCACATCGACGGCGAAACGATCGCCCGGCGTATCCTGCGCGACGACGAGTATGCGTCGGCCCGTCCACTCATGGCGCGCCAGTGCGGCGAGATCCTGGCCAACATCCACCGGATCCCGCTCGACGTCGTCGAGGGTTTGCCCGACGACGACCCGCTCGAGAAGTACGCCAACGTCTACAAGCTCTTCGGTCAACCGCACCCCACTTTCGAGCTGGCGTTGAAGTTCCTGCGCGAGCGTCGCCCGTCGACGACTCGCCGCACGATCGTGCACGGCGACTTCCGCAACGGCAACCTCATCGTCGGGCCCGAAGGCGTGCGGGCCGTGCTCGACTGGGAACTGACCCACATCGGCGATCCGATCGAGGACCTCGGGTGGCTGTGCGCCAACGCGTGGCGTTTCGGGGGCGAATTGCCCGTCGGCGGCTTCGGCACCTACGACGACCTCATCGCGGGTTACGAGTTGGCGTCGGGCGAGACGGTCGACCGCGCCGCGCTCAACTGGTGGGAGGCCGCGGCGAACCTGTCGTGGGGCGTGATCTGCATCGCGCAGGCGAACACCCACCGCAGCGGCGCCGTGCGTTCGGTGGAGCTGGCGGCGATCGGTCGCCGCGTGTGTGAAACGGAGTGGGACTTGCTGGGCAACTTCGCGCAGGCGGGCTGGCATTCATGAGAAGCGATGGCAATCCGCATGACGTTCCGACCGCGGGTGAACTGGTCGAAGCCGTGCGCGAGTACCTCGAGCGCGACGTGATGACCAACACGCAGGGTCGGGTGCAGTTCCACGCGCGCGTGGCGGTCAACGTGCTGAAGATGGTCGAGCGCGAGCTGGCGCTCGGGGAGCAACAGGCGGATGCGCACGCGTCGCGACTCGCCACGCTCGGGGTGGCATCGGAAGCCGAACTGTGCGCCGCCATCGCGGCAGGGACGCTCGACGACCGCCTCGACGAGGTCGTAGCCGTCGTGCGCGCCACGGTCGCCGACAAGCTGGCCGTCGCGCATCCCGACTACGCCAACGGGTAACCCATCGGGCGTGAGCGACGCCGAGACCATCGAAAAGTTCAACCGCCTGGCGGCGGCCATGGAGTACCCCATGTTCATCGTCACGACCGCCGACGCTGACGGCCAGCGCGGCGGATGTCTCATCGGGTTCGCCACGCAGTGCAGCATCGAGCCACCGCGCTTTCTCGCCGGGCTCTCGGTCAAGAACCACACCTACCGAGTGGCGCGTGGCGCGTCCCACCTCGCCGTCCACGTGATCGGCAAGGACGACAAGGAACTCGCCGACCTCTTCGGCGGCGAGACGGGCGACGAGGTCGACAAGTTCGTCCGCTGTGCCTGGCACACCGGTCCGAGCGCGATGCCGATTCTCGACGCCGTCGACGCGTGGTTCGTGGGGCGGATCATCGAACGCGTCGAGCTCGGCGATCACGTCGGGCACGTGCTCGAGCCCGTCGCCGTCCAGGAGGCGCGCCCCGCCAACCTCCAGTCGGGCGACGTGACCGACATCGAAGCGGGTCATCCACCGCGCGAGTGAGCCGACCGTCGCGTTATCTGGCAGGCTGAGCGGATGCACGTAGGTGTTCTTGGTGGAACGGGGCCGGCTGGTAAGGGGTTGGCCATCCGACTCGCGTCGGTGGGCTTCGAGGTGACGGTTGGTTCGCGCACGAAGGATCGTGCGCAGGAGACGGTCGAGGCGCTGTGCGCCCGGTATCCGGATCGCACCTTCCTCCTCGACGCCGGCGACAACAAGCGCGCCGCGTCGGCCGACGTCGTGGTGTTGGCCACGCCGTGGGACGCCGCGGCGGCCACGGCCAAGAGCGTCGCCCCGCAGCTCGCGGGCAAGGTCGTCATCTCGATGGCGAACGCCCTCGCCAAGGTCGGCGACGAGTTCCAACCGCTGATTCCGCCGCGCGGTTCGGTGGCCGCGTCGGTCCAGGCGATCCTGCCGGCGTCCCAGGTTGCCGCCGCGTTCCACCACCTGCCGGCGCGCGAGCTCGCCGACATCGAGCACCCCGTCGAGAGCGACGTGCTGATCTGCTCCGATCATCCTGAGGCCACCGCCACGACGAGCGAGATCGTGGCGCTGATCCCGGGCTGCCGCGCCCTCGACGCCGGCAAGCTCTCGAACGCGGCACCGATCGAGTCGTTCGCCGCCGTCATCCTGCAGCTCAACGTTCGTTACAAGACGCGTACTGCGGTGCGCGTCACCGGCATCAACGCGTAACCCGTCGTGTCGATGAAGCTCTACGACACCGCCCGCCAGGCGGTGGTGCCGTTCGAGCCGGGGCCGACCGTCAAGATGTACACGTGCGGCATCACGCCGTACGACTCCGCCCACATCGGCCACGTTGCCACCTACCTCACCTACGACGTGTTGCAGCGGCGCCTGCGCGACATGGGCCACGAGACGCAGTGCGTGCGCAACGTCACCGACGTCGACGACGACATCCTGCGCAAGGCGCGCGAGGTCGGCGTGTACTACCTCGACCTGGCGGCTGAAGAGATGGCGAAGTTCGACGCGGCGATGACCGCGCTCGACGTGGTGCCGTGTTTCTCCGAGCCGCGCGCCACCTCGGCCATCCCCGACATCCTCGGGTTCATCGGCATGGTGCTCGAGTCGGGCCACGCGTATCAGGCGGGCGGGGCGGTGTACTTCTCGGTCGAGTCGTGGCCCCGATTCGGCGAGGTGAGCCACTATTCGCGCGAGCAGATGCTGGAGTACGCCCGCGAACGCGGCGGCAACGTCGACGACCCGAACAAGAAAGACCCGCTCGACTTCGTGCTGTGGCAGCCGTCGGCCGAGGGGGAGCCGTGGTGGGAGTCGCTGTGGGGTCGTGGCCGGCCGGGGTGGCACATCGAATGCTCGGCGCTGGCCATGCGAGAACTCGGCGAGACGATCGACCTGCACGGCGGCGGCGGCGATTTGATCTTCCCGCACCACGAGTGTGAGGCGGCGCAGTCCGAAGCGGCCACCGGTGCGCCGTTCGTGCGTCACTGGATGCACCAGGGCATGGTTCGCCTCGACGGCGAGAAGATGAGCAAGTCGCTGGGCAACCTCGTGTTCGCCGAGCACCTGTGCAAGGAGTGGGACCCGCGGGCGATCCGGCTGGCGTGCCTGTCGAATCACTACCGCCCGGGATGGGACTGGCACGACCAACTGATGCCGGACAACGCGGCGCGCCTCGCCGCATGGGCGACCGCGGGTCCGGGTGACGCCGCGCTCGACGACGTGCGCGCCTGCCTCGACGACGACCTCGACACTCCCGGCGCGATCGCGGCGGTCGACGCGGCCGCCAAGGCCGGCCACGGCGTATCCGCTGCGGCGGCGTTGCTCGGCGTTTCCCTGTAGCGCGCATGCGCCGCGCCGCGCTGGTCCTCGTCGTCGCCGCGCTGGCGTTGGTGTGGGTCGGCACGCCCGTTACGCGCGCCAAGCAATCGTCAACGCTGCCGCTGAGCGCACTGCGCGCCGTGCTCAAGGCGCGCAGCGACGCGCAGCGCGACAAGAACCGTGACGCCTACGCCGCCACCATCGACCCGCAAGCACCGGCGACGTTCCGCGACGCGCAGCTCAAGTCGTTCGACGGGCTGGCGTCGTTGCCCGTCGCCCGCATCAACTACTCCATCGACGCAAAGGGGGTCGACCTCACGCGCGGCGTCGACCCCAGCAAGTACGCCAACGCTCCGGTCGCGCTCGTGGCGACGACCCGGGCGCTCCGATTCACCTACGACGCCCGCTCCTCGCTCGACTCGCTGTTCTGGACCTTCGTCAAGCGCGGCACGCACTGGTACGTCGGCGGCGACGACGACGTCGCCGACCTCGGCCTCGAGACGAACGTCTCGATGTGGGACACCAGCCCCGTCGTCGTCGAGCAGAGTGACCACTTCCAGCTGATCGCGCATCCAGACCAGGCGGCGCGCGCCCGCGATCTGCTCGGCCTGGCCGAGAACGCCTTGACGACTCTCAAAGGTCGCTGGCAGCTGCCGTGGTCGGAGAAGCTCGTCGGATTCGTGCCGAGCAGCCCCGACGAGTTGAGCGATCTGATCCAAGCGAGCGTCGACGTCACCAAGTTCGTGGCCTTCGTGGCCTACGGCTACAACCCCGACACGCTCGCTGGCACGGTGCCGCGGCTGTACGTGCAGGATCGCAACCTGTCGCGTTACCCGGCGGGTGACCAGACCGAGACGCTGGTCCATGAGTTCACCCACGCCGCCGGCTCGGCCTATGCCAGCAGTTTCATCCCCTCGTGGGTCCACGAGGGATTGGCGGAATGGATCCGCGGCGGGCCGCAGAGCCGCGACCCACGCTCGCCGGGTGCCGGCGATCACGCGCCACGCGACGACCAGTTCGGCGCGGGCACGCAAGGCCAGATCGTCCAGGCGTACAGGGACGCCCAGTCGCTGATCGCCACGCTGTCGCGCGTCGCCGGCGCGAACTCGCCCTTCGACCTGTTCGTCGGGCTCGGTAAGGACAAGGTGCGCCCTGGGGCGCAGTCCTACGTCGTCGACCAGGAGCTGACCCACGTCGGTGTCAGCGGCGGCCTCGCCGGTCTCGAGAACGACTGGGTCGGTGGGCGCTAGCGCCGGCGCGTAATCGATTCTTGGCGTCGCGACGCGTTCCCTAATCTTGGGCGATGCCCGACCAGATCACCATCTCGCTCCCAGACGGTTCCACCCGGACCCTGGAGAACGGGACGACGACGTCTGATCTGGCCAGTTCGATCGGCAAGAAGCTGGCGGCCGACGCGGTCGCCGCCAAGGTCAACGGCAACGAAGTCGACCTGAGCGTTCCGCTCGAAGACGGCGCCACCGTCGAGATCATCACCGCCGGCACCGACGAGGGCCGCCACGTGCTGCGGCACTCGACCGCGCACGTGTTGGCCCAGGCCGTCACGCAGCTGTGGCCCGGGGCCAAGTTCGCTATCGGTCCGCCGATCCAGGACGGCTTCTATTACGACTTCGAGTTGCCCGGCGGCGCGCACTTCTCCGAAGAAGACCTGACGCGCATCGAAGACCGTATGCGCGAGATCGTGAAGGCTGACCAGCCGTTCGTGCGCGAGGTGCACTCTGTCGACGAAGGCCTGGCGCTGTTCAAGGACCAGCCGTACAAGTGCGAGATCATCCAGGGCGTCGACGCCGCCGAGGGTGCGGGCAACGGTGTCGTCACCGCGTATCGCAACAGCGACGACTTCGTGGACTTGTGCCGCGGCCCGCACGTTCCGTCGACCGGCAAGCTCGGCCACTTCAAGCTGATGCGCGTCGCCGGCGCGTACTGGCGCGGGGACGAGCACAACCAGCAGCTCCAGCGCATCTACGGCACCGCGTGGGAGTCGAAGAAGGCGCTCGAGGAACACCTCCACCGCCTCGAAGAGGCCGAGAAACGCGACCACCGCAAGTTGGGCCACGAGCTCGACCTCTTCTCGTTCCCCAACGAGATTGGCAGCGGGTTGGCGGTGTTCCACCCCAAGGGCGGCACCGTGCGCCGCATCATGGAGGACTACTCACGGAAGCGCCACGAAGAGGCGGGCTACGAGTTCGTCTACACGCCGCACCTCACCAAGGCCGGTTTGTTCGAGACCTCGGGCCACTTGCAGTGGTTCGCCGAAGGCATGTTCCCGCCGATGGAGATGGACGGCGCCACCTACTACGCCAAGCCGATGAACTGCCCCATGCACTGCCTGATCTTCCGGTCGCGCGGGCGTTCGTACCGCGAGCTGCCGCTGCGGCTCTTCGAGTTCGGCACGGTGTACCGCTACGAGAAGTCCGGCGTGGTGCAGGGCCTTACCCGCGCCCGCGGCTTCACCCAGGACGACTCGCACATCTACTGCACGCGCGAGCAGATGCGCGACGAGCTCAAGTCGCTCCTCCAGTTCGTGCTCGACCTGTTGCGCGATTACGGCCTCGACGACTTCTACCTCGAGCTGTCGACCAAGCCCGAAGGGAAGGCAGCGGGCACCGACGAGCAGTGGGACGAGGCGATCGACGTGCTGCGCACGGTTGCCCTCGGCGAGGGCCTCGAGTTGGTGATGGACGAAGGCGGCGGCGCCTTCTACGGCCCGAAGATCTCGGTGCAGGCCCGCGACGCCATCGGCCGCACCTGGCAGATGTCGACGATCCAGCTCGACTTCAACACGCCGGTGCGCTTCGAGCTCACCTACGACGCCCCCGACGGGTCCCGCCAGACGCCGGTGATGATCCACCGCGCCCTGTTCGGTTCCGTCGAGCGGTTCTTCGGCGTGCTCGTCGAGCACTACGCCGGCGCGTTCCCGGCTTGGCTGGCGCCGGTGCAGGTGGCGGTCTTGCCCGTCGGCCAGGACCACGTCGACTACGCCGGCACCGTCTACGACCAGCTGCGGGCCGCCGGGTTCCGCGTCGAGCTGCACGCGGCCGACGAGCCGCTCGGAGCGCGCATCCGTAAGGCGAAGTTGCAGAAGCTGCCCTACGTGCTGGTGGTCGGCGCCGACGACGCCGCGGCGGGCACCGTCGGCGTCAACGCCCGCGGGTCAGAGCGCCCGGAGCGTGACGTGGCGATCGACGAGTTCGTCGCGCGGCTGCACCGCGAAGTAGACACGCACGCCTAGGTATGAGTCTCGATCGCATCTTCGCCGGTTGGCGCAATACGTACGTGAGCGGCGTGGCGCAAGTCGAGCCGGTGGAAGGTGACTGCGTGTTCTGCGCGCTGTTCGCCGCCGACGCCACTGACCGCGAACGACTCGTCGTGCATCGTGGTGAGCGCTGCGTGGTGGTACTCAACCTGTACCCCTACGGTTCGGGTCACGTGCTCGTGATGCCGTTGCGCCACGTCGCGGGACTCGACGAACTCGACGACGCCGAGCGCGTGGAGTTCTTCGCCTT
The DNA here is from genome assembly GCA_035546775.1 of Acidimicrobiales bacterium. Taxonomy (NCBI): domain Bacteria; kingdom Bacillati; phylum Actinomycetota; class Acidimicrobiia; order Acidimicrobiales; species Acidimicrobiales bacterium. Next base: position 53,253 of record DASZWD010000072.1, on the reverse strand, counting down.
GGTCGTCGAGACCACCCAGGCGCTCACCAAGGCCTACGCGCCCGACGGAATGAACGTCGGTGCCAATCTCGGGCGCGCCGCCGGCGCCGGCGTGCCGGGTCACCTCCACTTTCACGCGCTGCCGCGCTGGGGCGGCGACACGAACTTCATGACGTCACTGTTCGAGACGCGGGTCATCCCCGAAGACCTGGCGACCACCTACGACAAGATCCTGGAGGCGTGGCCGGCGTGAGCGACGCAACCCACGACGAGCTGCCGGCCGATCTCGACCTCGACAAGTACGTCGGCGTCACGACGTTTCCTGATCCCGGTCGTCGCCGCTTCGTCGGCGTGCTGTGGCTCGCCGTCGCCGCCGTCGCCGGCGCGATCGTGGCGACGCAGGGCACCGACGGCGTGCTCGTCAACAAGGGTCTGGCGTTCTTCGCCATAGGAGCGGGCGTGATCGGGCTGTACCACCTCGTCGCCGGCACGGGCTTGTCGATCCGGGAAACCGACGCGTTGGCCATCGCGTCCAAGCAGGTCGGCTTTCCGATCGGTCACGCGTCGGCGCAACTCGGGTTCCAAGGACTCCTGGCCCGCCCGACGTGGCGCATTCTGCTGTATTCGGCGGAGAACCCACCGCGTAAACGGGGCATGGTCCTCATCGACGGCCGCAGCGCTGCCGTCCTCGGCGATTACGTCGAGGACAACCCCGAAGACCCCAAGATCTGGTCGAACTCCTAGCGGACCGCGACGGCGGACTCGCGGGGGAGCGCCCACTTCCGGAGCGCCGCGTCGATGTGCTCCGTCTTGACCGGCTTGGCCAGGTAGTCGTCCATGCCGGCGGCGAGGCACCGCTCGCGGTCGATCTCGGTCGCCCCGGCCGTCATGGCGATGACGGGCGTGTGGCGCGTCGAGCCCTCGTTCTTGCGGATGACTTCGGTCGTCGTGTAGCCGTCCATCTCGGGCATCTGGCAGTCCATCAGGACGGCGTCGTAGACGGTGCGCTCCATGGCTTCGAGCGCCTCGAAACCGTTGGCGGCGACGTCGGCGCGGTACCCGAGGAAGCGCAGGATGCCCACGGCGACGAGCTGGTTGGTGGCGTTGTCCTCGACGACGAGCACGTGACCCTTCGACTCGGTGCGGCTCGCCAGGGGCGTCGTCTTCGGCGGCGTTGGTCGCACGGCCGTCGGCGATACCAGCGCTTCGCGCAATTGGCCGACGCGCACCGGCTTATTCAGTGTCATGGCAACGCGATCGGTGGCCGATGCGGCGCGGGTGCCAAGTGCATCGCGGGTGAGGATCACCACCCGCAAGCCGGTCAGGGTGCGGTCGACGTCGATGGCGTCGGCGAGGGGCGCGCCTTCGGCGTTCTGGAGTGACTCGTCGGCGAACAGCAGATCGAAGCCCGCGTCGTTGGCGGCGGCTGCTCGCAGGATCTCCAGCGTCGTTGCGCCGTCGGCCGCGGTCTCGCACTCGACACCCCACGACGAGAGTCGGGCGCACAGGGTGTCGCGCGCCGTCCGGCTTGGGTCGGCGACGAGCACCTTGAGGTCACGTGCGAGGGTCAACGGCGGACCATTGCGGCGCGCCTGGCGTCGCAGCGGAACCGTGAACCAGAAGTCCGACCCGTGACCGAGAGTGCTCTCGACGCCAATCTCGCCGCCCATGGCGTCGACCAACCGCCGACAGATGGCGAGCCCGAGTCCGGTGCCACCGTACTTTCGGGTCGTCGACGGGTCCGCCTGCGAAAACGGCAAGAACAACTTCGAGCGCACGTCCTCGGCGATGCCGATCCCGGTGTCGGTGATGTCGAAACGCACGATCACGGACGAGTCGAGTTCGGCGTCCAGCGACGCCCGCACGACGACTTCACCGTGGGACGTGAACTTGGCGGCGTTCGACGTCAGGTTGAGCAGAACTTGACGCAAATGCGCGGGGTCGCCGCGCACGTCGCTCGGCAAGTTGAGCTCCGGGGCGCACACCAACTCGAGGCCTTTGCGGTGCGCCGTCAGCGCCACCAACCCGACGGCTTCTTCCATCACTTGGACGAGGTCGAAATCGCACTCGTCGAGTTCGAGCTTGCCCGCTTCGATCTTGGAGAAGTCGAGGATGTCGTTGATGATCGCCAGCAGTGCTTCGCCGGCGGACTCGACGCCCTCCGCGTACTGCAGCTGCCGTTCGTCGAGGTCCGTACTCAGCAACAGGCCCGTGAGGCCGATCACGCCGTTCATCGGCGTGCGGATCTCATGGCTCATCGTCGCGAGGAACTCCGACTTCATGCGCGACGACTCCATCGCCGCGTCGCGCGCGGCCGCCAACTCGGCGTTGGAGCGCTCACGTTCGGCGACGCGGCCGAGCTGCGTGGCCACGTGGGCAATTGCCTCGAGAACTTCTTCACTCGGGTCGATGGGAGCGTCGGCACTGAACGTGAGCACGCAGCTGACGTCGTTGCCGATGCGCACCGGGAAGGCAAAGGCATTGTCGGCCCACACCGACTCCTTGCGCTTCACCGCCAACCCCACGAGGCCCTCGGGTTGCTCGGGGCTGAAACTGTCGAGCACGAACGCCTGCCCGCGTGCCCACCCCGTGTAGGTGCAGATCTGTTCGATGGCGAGGTCGAGCACGTCGTTGATCTCGGACGCTTCGTTGGCCGCCGTCGCCATCGCTTCGAACAGTTGGAGACGGGCGGTCGTGGAACGCAGCGTTTCGTCGACCGCCTTGGCCTTGTTGATGTCGAGCACGGTGCCGCGGAAGAGCAGCGGCTGGCCGGACTCGTCGCGCACGACCTCAGAACTGGCGCGCACCCACACGATGCCGCCGTCGATGCGCACGAGGCGGTACTCGATGTCTTCGACGGGCTGGCCGGCGAGCGCGTGCCGCACGCGGTCGCGCACACGGCGCTGGTCGTCAGCGTGGAGGAAGGAGAAGAAGAGGCCGAGTTCGGGCTCTGGTCGGTCCGCTTCGTTCTCGTAGCCGAACAGGCGGTACAGGCCGTCGGACCAGCTGCCGTGGAGTGTCTTGAGGTCCCACTCGAAGCTGCCTAGGCGGGCGACGCGCTGCGCCTCGGCCAGTTGACGTTCGTTGCTCGCCGCGGCGTCGCGCAGGCGCAGCGCCTCGAGCACGGTCGCCAGCACGCGCGCCAGGCTGCGCAGCAGACTCCTCTCCTCGAGATTGAAGCCCTCAGTCCCGGATCGGGCGAGGAGCAGTCGGCTCTCGGTGCCAAAGGGCACGTCGACGACGATCACGCTGCACGAGCCGACACCGACGATGTCGACGTCGCCGCTCTCGGCCGCCGTCAGGGCGACGAACTCGCCGGGAACGGGCTGGTCGGCGCGGAAGCCGAACGCCGCGACGGCCGCGCCCTCCTCCGCGAGGAGCGCGACTTCGCACTCGAAGCCCTCGGCGATGCGCTCGAGGCCGGCTTGCCGCGCCGCTTGCGCGGTCGACGACGCGCCCAGCGACGCGAGAACCTCAGCGAGCTGCTGCACCGATCGGCCTTCGGGGGTGAGCATCCTTATCCCAGCGCGAGTACGACGAGCGTCTGGTTGTGAAAACCCTGGCGGCCCGTCGTACGGGCGATTTCGCCGTAGGTGTAGAAGCCGGCGACGGGAGCTCCGTCGGCAAATGTCGCGATGCGGTTGATCTCACGGCCGATGCCGGCTTCACCCAGCACGCCGCGCCGGGCAATGCAGTCGAAGGCGACGAGGCCGAGCGGCGGCTGGCCCCCGAGGCCCGCAAGTGCCTCGCTACATGCGCCGTCGGTTGCCTCGAGCACCGAGTCTTCGTCGCCTTCCATGATCCAGGCGAGCCCGCCTTGGGGGACGCCGGCGATGCACACGAGCGAACGCGTTTCGAAGTCCGCTTCGGCGACGTAGCGCACTTCCGCTCCGCTGCGTCGCGTGATGCCGAGCGGGTGCGTCATGGCGAAGCGCGTAAACGCTTCAGGGTCATCGCGTACCTCGTCGGGAGCGTTGAGCCGCCGGAGATACACGTCGAGCGCCGGCTGGTCGTCGAGTTGGTCGACGCGCACGCCGGTGCTGCTCGACACGAGCATCGCGTCACCGACGGGACGCCACCCGTGTTGCACCCCGATGCCGATCGGTGCGTCCGAGGAGATCGCGGCCGCGACGACCGCGTCGCGCAGGACCTCGCCGTTGTACAGCTGGTAGGTCGCGTCCATTTTGAGGTCGTCGCCGGCGCAGCCACCGACGAGGGGGATCTGCGCCCCGACCACGTCGTACGCGCCGCGGATGACCTCCATCTGGTCGCCACCGAGCCCATCCGTCAACAACAGCACCACGGCGTGCTCACGCTCGTCGAGGTTGGCGACGCAGGCGCGCACGGCATCACCGCCGGCGGCGCGTAGGCGAGACGATGTGTCCCGCGCCACGCCCGTCACGACGGAAAAACCGTCGCCGCCGAGCGCCGTCACGACCACGCTGGCGTCGTGGGGGCCCGATGTGGCGATCTCGCCGGCGGTCGAGCAGCCGATCATCGGGATGTCCTGGGCTTCCGACGCGATCCCCTTGGCGAGTTGTTCGAGGTCGTAGGCGTCGGAGCAGAAGACGATCAGGAGATGGGCGTCGTTACGGTCCTGCACGGCGAGGCGCGTCGCCGCCGCGCCCGCGACGAATGCATCGGTTTCGACCGAGTGCCCGCACGCGAGCCATCGCCCGCGCGCCGCGCCATTGCTCTTGCGGTCCACGGCGTACTCATCGGCAGGCCAATTGCGCCAAATGAGGGTCCGGCAGAGGGCCTAGTCAACGTTTTGATGGGGGGCGTTGATGACTAGTCAGTGTGCGGCGTGCTGCGGCGCCGGTTTGGCGGCCGCGGCCGCGACGTTGGGCGGCGCGACGTCGTAATGATCGTGCTCGACGGTGAAGGTGCCGCGTCCGCCGGTGAGAGAACGCAAATCGATGGCGTAGCGCCGCAACTCCGCAGTGGGGACGAGCGCCGTAATCGTGACTTTGTGGCCATCAGCGGACTGATCGGTCTCCTGAACGCGGCCGCGGCGGGCGTTCAAGTCGCCCATGATGTCGCCCTGGTAGCCCGTCGGGGCGGTGACCCGGAGACACGACAGCGGTTCGAGCACGACGACCCCGGCGTTGGCCATCGCTTCGCGCAGCGCGAGCGCTCCCGCCATCTTAAAGCTCATCTCCGAGCTGTCGACGGTGTGGTACTTGCCGTCGGTCAGCGTCACTTCGATGTCGACGACGGGGTGGCCGTTGGGGCCTCCCTGTGCCATCGCCTCCTGGACGCCCTTCTCGACAGCGGGAATGAATTGGCGGGGGATGGCGCCGCCGACGATGCGGTCGACGAACTTGAAGCCTTCCCCGCGCTCGAGCGGCGCGATGGTGATCGTGCAGACACCGAACTGGCCGTGGCCACCGCTCTGCTTCTTGTGCTTGCCCTCCGCCGTCGCCGACTTGGTGATCGTCTCCCGATACGGGACGGCGACGTCTTCGGTGGTCACTTCCACGCCGAACTTGCGGGTGAGTCGTTCGCTGATCACGGCGAGGTGCGTTTCGCCCGCGCCGCCGAGCAACGTCTGATGCGTCTCCTCGTTGCGCTCGACGATCAGCGTGGGGTCCTCTTCCTGCAAGCGGTGCAACGACGTCATCAGCTTGTCTTCGTCGCCCTGCGACTTCGGCTTGATCGCCACCCACAGCGCCGGCGGAGCGGGCTCGGGGGTGCGGGCGCGCACCGGCGTGCCCTTGGGCGCCAATGTGTCGCCGGTTGCGCTGTCGCTCAGCTTGGCGACGGCGACGACGTCGCCCGCGGGCACGTCGCTCACGGGTTCGTGCTCCTTGCCCCGCAGCGTGAAGAGGCCGTGCAGCTTCTCGTCGGCGCGGGTGCGGCTGTTGGTCAACACCGCGTCGGGTTTGAGCGTGCCGCTGTACACCTTCAGCAACGAAACGCGGCCGACGAAGGGGTCGGCAATCGTCTTGCCCACGATGGCCAGTGGGTCACCGTTCGGATCGCAGGAGATCTCGGTCTCGTCGTCACCCGCGACGACCTTCATCGGCGGGCGCTGCACCGGCGACGGTGCGATCTCGGTGAGGAACTGGGCGAGACGGTCGACGCCGATGCGACGCGTCGCCGACCCGCACACCACCGGAAACACGGTGGCGTCGGCCACGCCGTGCGCCAGCGTCTTCTCCAACTCTCCGAACGACGGGATATCGCCTTCGAGGTAGCGCTCCATCAGTGCGTCGTCGGCGACGACGATGCCCTCGACGAGCGCGTCATGCACGACGTGTTCGGTGTTGGCGAGTTCCGGCGGCACGTCCTGCTCGCGGCCGACACCGTCGTCGCCGTAGATGTAGGCCTTGTCGGAGAGGAGGTCGATCACACCGCGGAAGTCACCTTCTTCGCCGACGGGCAGTTCGAGGGGCGCCACGCCGGCCCCGAAGGTCTCGCGCAACTGATCGAGCGTGCGGTCGAAGCTGGCGCGCTCGCGGTCGAGCTTGTTGATGAAGATCATGCGGGGCAGGCCAAGAGCGGCGGCGGCCTCCCAGGCGATCTCGGTCTGGACCTCGATGCCCTCGACCGCGCTCACGACGATGACGGCGAGGTCGGCCATCGCCAGGCCGGCCTGGACCTCGGCGAAGAAGTCGGCGTAGCCCGGGCAGTCGAGCAGGTTCAGCTTGCACCCATGGCTCTCGAACGCGGCGAGCGCCGTGGACACGGACAGGTGCCGTTTGATCTCCTCGGGCTCGGTGTCGGTGACCGTGGTGCCGTCCTCGACGCGCCCGATCCGGTTGATGACGCCGGCGTCCGCCAACAGCGCCTCAGCCAGCGTTGTCTTTCCGACGCCACCGTGCCCGACGAGGGCGACGTTGCGAATCTGGGCCGACGTGAACGTTTTCAAGGCGTTCCTCCTGCGTATGGCTGAGAGATCGGACAATAGAACCTCCGCTGGTACGCTGTCCGCAGATGTTCGACGGCCGCTTCCGCAGCGAACTTGAGCGGATCACCATTCCCGTCGGGCGAGCGGTCGGCCGTTCCGGCATCAGTGCTGACCATCTCACCGCGACCGGGTTGTGCTTTGCCGCGGCCGCAACCGTGGCGGTGGGCTCGGGCCACCTGTTCCTCGGCGCAGTGCTCTTCACCGCCGCCGCGCTGCCGGACCTGCTCGACGGTGCGGTAGCCAAGGCCAACGGCACCGCGTCGCCCCGCGGCGCGTTTTTCGATTCGGTGTCCGATCGCGTCACCGACATGGCGATCCTCGGCGGCATCGCGTTTTTCCTCGCCGGCCGCGACGGTGGGCGCGCCGCCATGCTGCCGATGGCGGCGATGGCGATGGCAACGCTCGTGTCCTACGAGCGTGCGCGCGCCGAGTCGCTCGGTTACACCGCCAAGGGCGGGTTGATGGAGCGCGCCGAACGCACGATTGCGATCATCGCCGCCCTCGTCTTTCCTGTCGTGCTGATCCCGGTGCTGTGGGTGCTCACGGTGCTGACCGCCTTCACCGCCGTGCACCGCTTCGTCAAGGTATGGCGCCAGGCGTCGAAGCCGGCGTCCTCGCGTCCGTCGCGCCGTTCGCGCCAGCCCCGTGTCGATCGCGTCACGTGGGCTGAACGCGCCGAGCGCTGGCGGGCGTGGCGCGAGCAACTCGCGACCGAAGGTCGTTTGCGCACGGGTGCGCGACGCGAGCGCGTCGAGCGCCGCCGGCGCGTCACACCGCGTTCGTAGCGGCGCGCCGCGGTGACTCGTCTGGCGGAATGGCGACGGCTCGCGCCGCTCTACGGCTACCGCAGCGTCGACACGTTGGCGCGCGTCATCCCGGCACCCATCGCCGATCGCCTCGCGGCGGGTGTCATGCGCGCTGCGTCGAGTCGCCTGGGTTCGCGCAGCGACGTAGTGCGCGCCCACATGCGGCGCGTGCTCGGTCCGGGCGCGAGCGAAGAGGCGATCGAGGACGCCGCGCAGCGCTGCTTCGCCGTCTACGGCCGCTACTGGGCTGAGGCGTTTCGCATCTCGACATTGAGTCGCGCCGAACTCGACGCCGGTATGGAGTGGGAAGGACTCGTCCACGTGGAGCGCGCCCTGCAAGCGGGGAAGGGCGCGATGCTTACGATGCCGCACATTGGCGGTTTCGATTGGGGCGGCGCGTGGTTTGCCGCGTCGGGCTACGACGCGACGGTGGTCGCCGAGTCGCTCGAACCGCCCGAACTCTTCGCGTTCTTCAAGACGTTGCGCGAGGGCTTCGGTCTCGAGGTCGTCGAACTCGGTGAGGCTGCGGGCGCCGCCATCCTGCGCCGCTTGCGCACCAACGGACTCGTCGGACTCGTGTGCGATCGCGACATCGCCGGCACGGGCACCGAAGTGCAGTTCTTCGGGTACCCGACCACGATTCCGGCCGGCCCGGCCACGCTCGCGCTCCGAACCGGGGCCGCGATCTTGCCGTGTGCCGTCTACTTCGAGGACGACGGGATGCACCGCGGGGTCGTCCGCCCACCGCTCGACGTGAGCCGTACGGGGAGCCTCCGCGACGACGTCCAGCGCATCACGCAGGCGATGACGGACGAATTCGAGAACCTGATCCGGGTCGCGCCCGAGCAATGGCACGTTTTGCAGGCCAACTGGCCCGACATCTAGCCCCGCGGCCTATACCCTCTGCGGCCATGAGTCTTCGACGTGTCGCCGCGCTGCTTGGGGTGCTTTGCGTGCTCGCGGCCTACGTATTGGTGTCGCAACCGGCGGATGCGGCTTTGCTGTCACCCACGATCACCTCGGTCACGCCCTCACGGGTCGTCCCGGGGATCAACAACCAGACCCTGACGCTGCACGGCGACAACTTCTCGTCGAACTCGAAGGTCAGCTTCTCGCCCGACACCGGCATCGCACAGTCAGGGCCGCTGACGATCAGCGGTGACATGACAACGATCACGATGGCGGTCAACGTCACCGCCGATGCTCCCAACAGCGCGCGTGACGTCACGGTCACCGGCGGCCTGTTCAACACGCCCTCGACGTGTCAGAAATGTCTCACGGTGGGCCCGAACATCACCGCGGTGAGCGGTCCGATCGCGAATACCAACGAGTCCGCGCCCTTCACGATCACCGGCCATGCCTTCAAGGCGCCGGTCTCCGTCACCGTGTCGCGTTCGGGATACGGCTACAACGCCGCGGAGACCGACTCGATTCTCGCGACGACCGTCAGCGTTGCGGCCGACGGTACGTCGATCAACGCAACGGTGAACATGCTCGGGCGCGCCCCGGGCCGGTGGAAGGTGGCGATCTCGCAGGACAACGGCGGCACCGCGTCCTTCGGCGACGGGATCACCACCGGCATGCAGGTCACCGGCAGCAAGCCGACGCTGGCGAGCATCTCGCCGACGCGCATCGACCCCAACCAGACCAACGCCACGTTCTCGCTGACCGGCGCCGGCTTCGCCCGCGGGATGGTGGCGACGGTGTCGGGTTCGGGTGTGACGCAGAGCGCGGCGATCGCCCTCGGCGCACTCCCTGGCGGCAAGCTCGACCAGACCAAGGCAACGTTGAAGCTGTCGTCGACGGCGTCGCCGTCGAACGGTCCTCAGACGCTGGTGCTGCGCAACGCCGACGGCCAGTCGTCGACCAACACCGATGCGATCTGCGTCAACTGCAACCTGCCCACCGGCGGAACGCCGTCGATCAGCACCGTGTCGCCCCAGATCGTGGGGCAAGGCGCCACCAACCTCCAGATGACCGTCACCGGAACGAACTTCGCCGGTCCCGTCCCGACGGTCAGCTTCACACCGTCGACGGGTGTGAGCGCGACTGTCACGCGCGACTCCTCGACCCAGCTCACGCTCAGCCTGACGACGACCACCGCGGCCGTCGCCGGCAACTACGACCTCACGGTCACGAACCCGAACGGTGGTGGTTCGGCCACCAAGACCGCCGCCTTCGCCGTCCACACCGATTTCCGCGTCGTCAGCGTCACGCCACCGGGCCGGCCACAGAACTCGACGGGTGTCGTCGTGGTGAACGGCTCCGGATTCACCGGTACGCCCGGCGTCACCATCGCGTCGTCCAATAGCGACGTCACGGTGAGCAACGTGGTCGTCGATTCGCCGGCCAAGCTGCACTTCACGGCGACCGTCACCGCGAACGCCGATACGACGACGCACCGCGACGTCACCGTGACGCAGAGCGGCACCCCGCAGACGTGCACCGGCTGCTTCACCGTGGGCAAGAACCCGACGGTGGCGTCGATCGCTCCGACGGCCGCCACCGGCGGAGGACCCGCCACGGTCACGATCACGGGAACGAACATCGCCGATGGCGCCACCGCCTCGCTCGAGCAGACCGGCCAACCGCCGATTCCTATGACCGAAGCGCAGGTCAGCCCGCCGACCTCGATCTCGGGCACCTTCGACCTCACCAACGCCGCCCCGGGTCACTGGAGCGTGCGCGTGACCAACGCCGACGGTGGCACCGATGTGAAGACCGACGCGTTCACTGTCACGCAGGCCGCGCCGACGGTCACCGACGTGACCCCTGAAGGGCTGCCCCAGAAGGCGCAAACGACCATCACGCTCACCGGCACGGCGTTCTCGCCGGGCATGAAGGTGACGTTCCCGAACAGCGACGGGCTCACCGTCGACCAAGTCACGCGCAAGAGCAACACGTCCGCTGACGTCAAGGTCACGGCGTCGGACACGGCGGCCCTCGGCGCACGCGACATCACCGTCACCAACACCGACAACCAGTCGGGCACGTGCCAGTCCTGCGTCGTGGTCGTGCAGGGCCAGCAGTCGCCCTACTTCGGCGGTGGGGTTACGGCGTACCCGAACTTCAACGGCGGCGCGTTCGTCGCCGCCGGCAACCTCGACGGCGTGTCGAGCAACGGCGTCGAGTTCATCACCGGCGCCAACGCCGGCGGCGGCCCGCACGTGAAGCCCTACCGCGTCAACCCGGCGAACGGGAACATTCAAGAGCTGGGCGACGGCTTCATGGCCTACGACCCGCACTTCGGTGGGGGCGTGCACGTTGCCATCGGCAACATCGACGGCAACACCTCCAACGGCGAGGAGATCGTCACCGGCGCCGGTCCGGGTGGTGGCCCCCACGTGCGGATCTTCCACCTCAACAACGACCTGTCCGTCACCGAGCCCTACAACGGCTTCTTCGCCTACGACCCGGCCTTCGGCGGCGGCGTGTGGGTCGCCACCGCCGACGTGAACGGCGATGGCAAGGACGAGATCATTACCGGCGCGGGCGCCGGCGGCGGTCCGCACGTGCGAGTGTGGAAGCTGGCCGCTGACGGCAAGTCCTTCACCGAACTCGCCGGCTTCATGGCCTATGACCCGGCCTTCGGCGGCGGCGTTGCCGTCGCCGGCGGCAACTTCGTGGCCGAGGACCCGGAGAAGCCCGTGCTCGACGAAATCGCGACCGTTCCCGCGTCCGGTGGTGGCCCACACGTGCGCGTGTTCGCCGGCAACGGTGCGGTCAGGCGTGAGTTCATGGCGTTCGGCTCCTCGGACCCGCTGGGGTACCGCGTGGCCGCCGGCGACTTCGACTTCGACACCGTCGACGATCTCGCGATCTCGCAGGTGTCGTCGTCGTACGTCCTGATCGCGCAGCTTGTCGATCCGCCGCAGGAGTTCGCGGTGATGGCGCAGCCCCAGCCCCTAGGCGCCGCCCTCGCCATCGGGACGAACATGGCGGGCGCCGACGTCGACGGCGACGGTGACGACGACCTCATCGTGTCGCCGGACCACAACAGCGCGGTGACGATCCGCCTGACGCGCCCGCTGAGTTAAGGCGCGACCACGCGCGCGCCGTCCGACGGCGTGACAACCCGACCACCGAAAGTTTCGGCGAGCGCGGCGGCGGCGTCGGCAGCCACGAGCGCCACGACGCTGCCGCCGAAGCCGGCACCGGTCAGGCGGGCGCCGAAGACGCCGGCGCGCGACGACAACGCGTCGACCAGGCTGTCGAGATCGTGCGTCGACACTTCGGCGTCGCGCCGCAGCGAGCGGTGGCTCTCGAGCATCAACGCGCCGGCGGCGGGGGCGTCGCTCGCCGCGAAGGCGTCGGCCATAGCGCGCACCCGCGTGTTTTCGGTGATGACGTGGCGCGCCCGTCGGCGCAACAGGGCGTCGGGCAGAGCTTCGGCATCGGCGAGTGTGGCGTTGGCGACGCCGCCCATTGCCGCGACCGCCGCCTCGGCTTCGGCGCGTCGTTGCGCATAGGGGGTATCGCTCAGCTCGCGGTGGTGGCCGCTCGGAATCACGGCGATGGCGACACCGGAGGGCACCGGCACCGGGTCAGCCGTGAGGGCGGCGGCGTCGACGATGAGCGCGTGACCGGCGCGGCCGTGCACGATCGCCAATTGGTCGAGCGTGCCGCACGGGACGCCAGTCGCTTCTTGCTCGGCCGCCTGCGCCGCCAGGACGAGAGCGCGTTCGTCGCCGTTGAAACCGAACGCCAAGCACAGGGCGATAGTGCACGCCGCCGACGAGGACAGGCCGCTGCCGATCGGCAGCGTGGTGGTGAGGCGACCGGTCACGCCCGTCGCCGGGTGCAGCGCGCCGACGACGGCGTGCACGAGGCGGACCCACGTCGACGCGTTCGCGGCGACGCGGGCATCGCCGAGCGCGAAGCGGGCGTGCTCTGCGGTGGCATCCGATGTCAGGTCGACGACGTCGCCGGCGCGCGTGACGGTGGCGGTGACGGCCAATTCGATCGCGCACGGCAGCGCCAGGCCGCCGACGTAGTCGACGTGATCGCCGATCAGGTTCACGCGTCCCGGCGCGACGACGACCGTCATCGCTGCAAGGCCAGGCGCAGGCTCGCAGCAGCCTCTGGCGGGGGTATGGGGTTGAAGAAGACTTCGCTTCCGAGTTCGGCGGCGGCGACGAACCGTTCGACTCCGTGGCTGCGCCAGATCGGTGCCACGTGAATGTGTAGGTGCGCCTGGAGCCACGCGTCGCCGTCGTAGGGGCGCTGGTGGATCCACATCATCAACGGCGTTGCCGCCCCGAAATGCGCATCGAGCGCGCCGATGGCGCGGGGCAGCAGCGTCGCCAGCGCGTCGCGGCTAACGCCGTCGAGCGAGGGGATGTCGGCGATGTGGTCCCGCGGCGCCAGTAGCAACTCATAGGGCCACGTGGCCAGCGCCGGTACGGAGCACTGCCAGCCGCCGACACCGTCGACGAGCAGCCCGTCGGGCACGGGTTCGCACAGCACGCACTCGTGGACGTCGAGTTCGCGTTGGGCGGCCGGCGGCACGAAGTCGTAGGCGTAGACCTGCCCGTGCGGGTGGGCGATGGTGGCACCGACCTCGGCGCCGCGGTTCTCGAAAATCAGGACGTAGGCGACATCCCCGCGCCCGCCGAGTTCGATGGTGCGGTGGGCCCACAGATCGACGACGGCGCGTGCTTGTGGCGGTGACAACGACGCCATCGACGCGGTGTGGTCCGGCGTGTACAGCAAGACCTCGGCGCGATCGTTGGGCAGCGGCGGCCAGCGGTTCACGAACCAGTAGGTGTCGTAGGGCGCCGGCGCTTCGAGGCCACCCGGGCAGAACGGGCACCCGCCGACCGGGAGGTTCGGCCGCTCCTGGCGATGGCCGACGATGCGGACGTCGCGCCCCGTCAGTGGGTCGCGCTCGGCGTCGCTCAATTACGCGAGACCGACGAGTTGGGCGAAGCGTTCGAGGGCTTCGGGATCCCACGGGGCCCGCACCGCGATGTTCACCTGTTCGGCGCCCGCCTCCACGTACTCGCCGATGCGGTCGATGATTTCCTGGTCCGACCCCATGAGCACGCCGGGCCGCACGCCCATGCGCAGCAGCCCGAACTGCTTTTCGAAGTCCTCTTCGCTCTGTGAATAGCCGACGTTGATGGCGCAGCGAATTTCGGCGATGTCGCGTCCGACCGCCTCGCAGTGCTCGGCGAGCACGGCGCGCTTCGCCTTGAACTGCTCCGGCGAGATGAACGGCACGTTCCACCCGTCGGCGTACTGCGCCACGGTGCGCAGCGTCTTGCGCTCGCCACCGCCGCCGATCCACAACGGCAGGCGCGGGTTGACGGGTCGCGGGACGTTTTGCGCGTCGGTGAGGGTGAAGTGCTTGCCCGTGAACGTCGTCTTGTCGTCGCGCAGCAGTCCGCGGATACACGCCGCCGACTCGTCGAGGATCTGGAGACGCACCCCGGCCGACGGAAACTCCATGCCGTAGGCGTCGTATTCGACCTGGCTCCAGCCGGCGCCGAGGCCCATCGCGGCACGGCCATTCGAGATGTGATCGATCGTCGTGATCGACTTGGCCAGCACGGCCGGGTGGCGGTAGCCCGCGCAGTACACGAGGCAGCCGACGGTGACACGTGACGTCTCGGACGCCAGCGCGGCGTGCGCGGCCACTGCCTCGAGGCACGTCGGATCGCCGGTGAGATCGGCGGCGTAGAAGTGGTCCCACACCGAGATCCAGCCGTAACCGGCGGCCTCGATGCGGTGCCACAAGTCACGCAACTCGTCCATCGACGTGTGCTGCAGCCCGGTGTGCACCCCATAGATCGTCACGCCCGCAAGCTAGCGTCAGCGTTATGGCTTCGGGTCCTCTCAACGGCGTCCGCATCATCGAACTCGCAGGCATCGGGCCGGGCCCGTTTGCCGCGATGCTCCTCTCCGACATGGGTGCGGAGGTGATCCGCGTCGACCGCAGCAGCAACGTGAGCGGCGGCGATCCGGCGCGCCCGCCCTTCGACCCGCTGGCGCGGGGCCGCCGGTCGATCGGTGTGGACCTCAAGAACCCTGACGGGGTCGAGACGATCCTGCGCCTGGTGGAGAAGGCCGACGCCATCATCGAAGGCTTCCGCCCCGGCGTGACCGAGCGCCTCGGTCTCGGCCCCGACGACTGCTTCGCCCGCAACCCGAAGCTGGTCTACGGCCGCATGACGGGCTGGGGCCAGGACGGCCCGTACGCCCAGGCCGCGGGCCACGACATCAACTACATCTCGCTCGCCGGTGCGCTGCACCCGATCGGTAAGGCCGGCGGGCCGCCGGTACCGCCGCTCAATCTCGTGGGCGACTTCGGCGGCGGCGCCATGTTCCTCGCCTTCGGTGTCGTGTGCGCCATCCTCGAAGCCCGCAGCTCGGGCCAGGGGCAGGTCGTCGACGCGGCCATGGTCGACGGCGCGGCGCTGCTCACCAACATGTTCCACGGCATGAAGGCGATTGGCATGCACACGCCCGAGCGCGGCACGAACCTGCTCGACTCCGGCGCTCACTTCTACGACGCCTACGAGTGCGCCGACGGCGAGTACATCTCGATCGGCTCGATCGAGCCGCAGTTCTACGCCGAACTCCTGCGCCTCAGCGGCCTCGGCGAGGACCCGGAGATGGCGGCGCAGATGAACCGTCCCGAGTGGCCCAAGCTCAAGGACAGGGTCGCCGCCTGCTTCAAGCAGAAGACCCGCGCCGAGTGGTGCGAGATCATGGAGCACACCGACGTGTGCTTCGCCCCGGTGCTGTCGCTGTGGGAAGCGCCCGAACACCCCGCCAACAAGGCGCGCAACGTCTTCGTCGAAGTGGGCGGCATCGTCCAGGCCAACGCCGCACCGCGGTTCAGCCGCACCCCCTCAGCGGTGCAGGGTCCGCCGGCCCACGCCGGTCAGAACACCGACGAAGTGCTCGCCGACTACGGCTTCGCTGCCGACGAAATCACCAAACTCCACGAAACCGGAGCGGTTAAGTAGCCGCTTACAGGTGGGGGAGGAGTGACCGCGGCGCGGTTGTCGTCGTCGTGGCGGGTGGTTCCGTCGTGGGCGGGGTGTAGCTGTTGCCGTCGCCGGGGGCGGTGTGGCCGTCGTTCGGTTGGGGGGCTGACGAGTAGGCGCGCTGCGCGTTGACGAGCGTGCCCTTGACGACATAGCGCTGCTTCGCCGAGTGCTTCGGGTGGCAGCCGAAGATGGTGAACGTGGGCGTGTCGGTCTGATCGGCGATCCACGTCTCGTCGGCGTTCACGACGAAGTGGTCGGTCACTTGGTACGTGTAACGCCCGGTCGCGTTCTCGAAAATGACCTGGTCGCCGATCTGGATCAAGTCGATGTCGTAGAAGGGGTGATCGTGGGTCACGCGGTGCCCCGGAAAGACGGTGTTGCCGACGTCGCCCGGCATCGCCGTGCCTGGCCAGTGCGACGGGCCGTAGTCGATTACCGACAGGTCGATGCCTTCGTACGTCAGGTGGTTCAGGCCGATGCGCGGGATGATGATGCGACCCGTCGGTGTCGGCCCGCGGTAGCTGGCGACACGCGGCGCGCGCGCCGGCCGTTCGCCGGGCAGCACGCGCACGTGTTGCACCGCGCGGTTGGTGGCCGCGGTGGTCGGGACCGTCGCAGCTGTTGTCGTGGTGGTCGGCAGCGTCGTGCCCGGTGGCTTGATGGCGACGACGCGTTGCGCGTGGTCACCGCGCATGGCGAGCGTCGTCGCGGCGACGACGACCAGAACCGCACATAGGGCGAAGAAAACCCGACGCCCCCCAGCACTGCGAACCATCGGGGCAAGTCTAGGCTCGTCTTCCTCATGGCGACCCTCGTGTGCTTCCACGCCCACCCCGACGACGAGTCCATCGGCACCGGCGGAACGATCGCAAAGGCGGTCAAAGACGGACACCGCGTGGTCGTCGTCACGGCCACGCGCGGCGAACACGGCGAGTATCCCGAGGGGTTCCTGGCGCCGGGCGAATCCCTCGCCCAGCGGCGCGAGCAGGAGATGGCGGCGGCGGCCGAGGTGCTCGGCCTCGCCCGTCACGTGTTCCTCGACTACCGCGACTCCGGGATGATCGGGACTCCCGAGAACGACGCGCCGGAATCGTTCTGGCAAGCCGATCTCGAGGAGGCGGCCCGCCGCGTGGCCGGCATCCTCGAAGAGGAAAAGGCCGACGTGCTCACGGTCTACGACGAGAACGGCATCTACGGCCACCCGGATCACATCAAGGTGTGGCAGGTCGGCGTGCGCGCCGCCGAGATTGCCGGCACGCCGAAGGTCTACGAGACGACGGTGAACCGCACCGCGTGGCGGCGCCAGGCGCAGCAGATGGACAACCCACCGGAGGACGGCCCGCGCACCATCGAGTCGCCGCTCGGCGTCGAAGAGGAATTCATCACGACGGCCATCGACGTGCGCGACTTCGTCGAGGTCAAGAAGCGAGCGTTGCGGGCTCACGCCAGCCAGGTGACCGAGGACTCGTTCTTCCTCACGATGCCCGACGAAGTGTTCCGTGAGGGCTTCGGTCGTGAGTGGTTCATCCGGCGCGGCGCGCCGAGCGGCATTCACGAGTACGACCTGTTCGAAGGGCTCTAGACCGTGCCGCGCATAACCCTCGTCCGCCACGGCAAAGCCGCGGCCGGTTGGGAAGACACCGATCCGCCGCTCGACGGCACCGGGCGGGCGCAGGCCGAGGCCATGGCGGCCGCCATCGGTGGATCGGCGCGCCCGCTCTTCACCAGCCCGCTGCGTCGTACCCGCGAAACCGCGGCGGCGCTGGAGCGCCTTTGGGGCGTGCCGGCGGCGGTCGAGGCGCGCGTGGGCGAGGTGGTGGCGCCCGACGAGTTCGACGTCGCCACGCGCGTCAACTGGCTGCGTGGCTTTCTCGCCGGCACGTACACCGAGGCGGGCGACGCGTACTGCGCGTGGCGCGACGACGTGCTCGCCACCTTGCGCGCTTTGCCCGACGAGTCGGTGGTCGTGAGTCACTTCGTCGCCATCAACGTCGCCATCGGCAAGGCGTGGGGTGACGACCGCGTCGTGTGCCAAGCGGTCGACAACTGTTCGCGCACCACGGTCGACATCGACGCTGCCCGCGACGAGTGGCGCGTCGTCGAACTCGGCCACGCGGCGTCAACGGTCGTGAACTAGACACGACGCCGTGAATTCGCCGTCCTCCTGGGTGCACACGGGCTACGCCCAGCAGATCATCTTCGGCGTCGACAGCATCGATCGCGTCGCCGACACGCTCAAGAGCATCGGCCTGCGCCGCGTTCTCGTCGTCACGACGCAGGGCCGCATGATGAGCGACGTCGGCATCCGCTTTCATCGCGTGCTCGGCCGCACCGCCACCGCCATCTACGACGACGTGCAGAGTCACGTGCCGACCGAGACGGTCCACGAAGCGCTCGACATCGCCCGGCGCGAACGCGTCGACGGCATCGTGAGCTTCGGCGGTGGTTCGTGCGCCGACACCGGCAAAGCCGTCGCCTTCTTCGCCGAACAAGCTGAGGGCGTGCCGGGCACGAGCCACGTCGACCGCCCGGTGCTGCCGCACGTGTCGATCCCCACGACGTATTCGGGCGCTGAGCTCACGCCCTTCTTCGGCATGACCGACCACGCCACGCGCCAGAAGACCGGCGCCGGCGGGCCGACCACCGCGCCGGTCGTCGCCATCTACGACCCGAAGGCCACGCTTGACCTGCCACCCGACATCTCGGCCGAGACGGCCATGAACGCGCTGGCCCACGGGGTCGAAGCGGTGTACTCCCCGCGCTGCACGCCCGAGGCCGCCGCCATCGCCCTCGATTCGATCCGCCGGATCGCCGACGCGATTCCGCGCGTGGTCGACGACCCCGACGACCTCGACGCCCGGACCGACATGTTCGCCGGCGCCGCCCTCGCCGGCCGGTGCCTACAGAATTCGTCGATGGGCATTCACCACGCCCTGGCCCAGATGGTCGGCGGGCGCAGCGGCATCCCGCACGGCCGGGCCAACGCCGTGCTCCTCAGCAAGGTGGTCGCGTTCAACGAGTTGGCGGCGCCGGAGGCGATCCGCCGCATCGGCGAAGCGCTGGGCGACCCGGACGACGCCGCGGGCGCAATCGATCGCCTGCGGGCTCGCCTCGGGCTGCCCGACGGGCTGGCGGCGGCCGGTGTCAGCGACGACGACATCGCCGCGGTGGCCCAACTGGCGCCCCAGAACTTCCTGGTACAGAGCAACGTTCGGCCCGCGACCCCCGACGAGATCGAGGCTTTGTTAGCGTCTGCACGGTAGTGATGCGGATGTCCGCGCGCCGGCTGGGCGCGCTGCTCGGGGGAGGTTTGGCCGCGCTGGTGGTACTCACCGGCGTCGGCGGACAGTCGCCCGCCCGCGCCGACGACCCGCCGCCGACCACCGAGACGACCGCCGCGCCCACCACCCTTCCGCCGACGACGTCGCCGCCGAGTACGACCGCACCCACGACGTCGACGACGCGCCGCATCGGTTCCGATACGACCGTCGGCACGGTGCCGCCCGACACGCAGCCCGGTATCTCCGTGGACCAGCCGCCGGAGCCGTCGCAGCACACGACGACCACCCGCCGCGGCACGCACTCCACGACGACCACCGACTCCACCGGCACGACGACGCTCGTGGCCGGAGTGACGGAGACGACCGAGACGCTGCCCGACGACACCGCCGTCACCGATCCGCCCTCCACCGAGCCCGACGTCTCGCACGCCGCCCTGCCGGCGTCGCACCACGGCAGCAGTTCGACCGGCAAACTGCTGCTCCTCGTGCTCGGCGCCCTCGGTCTCGGCGGGGTCGCCCTCGTCGGCTTCGGGTCGACGCGCCGGCGCCGCATCGCCTACGACGGCCCCTTCCCGACGATGGTCCTGCCGCCGGTGCCAGTACTCGGTGACCTTGACGACGAGCCCGAGTACGAACCGGCCCCGGTCACGGATTGGGCGCCGCTGTGGGACTCCGAGGTCGCAGCTCCGGTCACGTCGACTGCGGCCGCCGAAGCGGCCGCGGCGGCGGAGTCGGCGCGGGCGCGGCGCAAGCGCGAGCGCCACGAGCGCTTCGTGGCCGAGCACGGCTTCGAGGCGGCCGTCGAGTCTGAACCACAGCCGCGCCCCTTCGCGGCGGACCCGTACGAAGACGTCGACCTCGCCTCGTCGACGCCGCTCGACCCCGGCCTGCCGGAAATGGGCATCGACCTGAGCGGTCCCGACCTTTAAGCTGCACACCACGTCACAAGAAAGGAGGCGCTGATGTCCCGGATTGCCATCACCACCGAAGCCACCGCTGCACCGCGCGCCTCCGCTCGTCACGCCTGACAGAGCCGGCGCCGGACGCGCTGCGTCCGCTCCTATCCCGCTCTCAAAGGACCCCTGCATTGCCTCGCATGCACCATGACGCGGCCCCCGACAAGGTCGCGTTCCGCAAGACCGCCAAGGACGACGAGTTCGTCTATCTCATCCGCCGCCCGAACCAGCGCTGGGACGACGACGTGCCCGACCCGGGCGCCACGTCGTATCCGGCGGCGACCCACGGGCCCGAACCGGTGCCCGACTGGGTGATCACCAGCGGTGACGCCCGCGACGAGGACCTCGGCGACCTGAAGTCGGGCAAAGAGGCCGACGTCGCCGTCGTCGAGCGCACGTTCGGCGACCAGCGCAATTTGCTCGCCGCCAAGCGCTACCGCGACACCGACCACCGCACGTTCCGCAACGACGCCGCCTACCGCATGGGCAAGGAGCCCCGCGACGGCCGCACGGCGCGGGCCATCAAGAAGCAGACGCACTTTGGCTCGGCCGCCCGCGCCGGCGTGTGGGCCCAGGCCGAGTTCGAGACCATGTGCCGCCTGTGGGACGCGGGCCTCCCCGTGCCGTATCCCGTCCAACTCTCGGGCACCGAGCTGATGCTCGAGTACCTCGGCGACGACGACGGCGCCGCACCCCGACTCGCCGAGTCGCGCCCCGATCGCGACCTGTTGCACCACCTGCGCGACCAGGCCGTCGCCATCCTGTGGGGCCTCGCCGGCGCAGGGATCGTCCACGGCGACCTCTCGGCCTACAACACGCTGGTGTGGGGCGAAACGCTCTACGTGATCGACCTGCCGCAGGCGGCCGAGCTGACCGATGTCACCCGCGCCGCGCAGTACAACGCCAACGCCCTCGACTTCCTCCAGCGGGACTGCCGCAACCTGCTCGGCTGGTTCGAGAAGAAGGGGGCCGAGGTGCCAGATCCCGACGCGTTGTTCGGCGAGTTGGTGGCCGCCGCGTTCTCACCGCGAGACGGCTAGCGGGCATACACTTTTGTCCATGAAGAAGATGTTGACGGTCGACGATCTCGCGCGCGACCAACGATTCGAGCGGATCCGCATCGAAGACGTCGTGTTCGACCCGCGCAACGGCAACGAGAGCCGTCCGGCGCTGGGCTTCGATCCGAAGGATCCCGAGGCACCCGACGGTGCCCGTCAGCTGATGCACAGCATCTTCGTCGGCGAGATCCAGGCGCTCGAGGGCGCCGGGCGCACCTGCTACGACTTCGAGGTCGGCAAGGAAGTGCCCTTCGAGTTGAAGCTCGACATGGCCCGCCAGTGCTGGGACGAGGCGCGGCACTGCGAGATCTCCATCAAGCTCGGTGAGCACATGGGCACCTACATCGGCGAGTTCGCCGAGCAGGTGCTGCTGTTCGAGGCGGCGTGCAACGCCGACCCCGTCCTGCGTCTCACCGGCGTCAACCGCGCCCTCGAGGGCCTCGCCATCGACGTGTTCAACACGATGCGCGAGTACGGCGGCGGCACCGACGATCCGGTCCTGTACTTCTGCGAAGACTGGATGCTCGCTGACGAGGTCACCCACGTGAAGATGGGCTCGGACTGGCTGCGCCGCATCACCGCCAACGACCCCGAGCGCCAGCAGCAGGCCCTCGACTTCCAGCGCACCGTCGACAAGCTGTTCAGCTTCGGCGGCTTCCGCGGCGAGGAAGAGGACGCACCGATTCATCTGGCGCGCAAGTTCCGCAACCTGGCGGGCTTCACCGACGACGAGATCACCGAACTCGTCGACGTCGCCGCCGAGGCTCGGGCCGAAGCGCAGGCGATGGCCGAAATGGCCCGCGCCGCGCAAGACAACAGCTAGTTGCTCGCGACGACCCTGCGCGACGTTCACGTCGCGTGGGCGTGGGTGACGATCACGTCCAACGGCCTCGCCGGACTCTGGGCCTTCGGCGCGCACCGCTGGCCGGGCCTGCGTACGCGCGCCCTGTGGTGGTTCACCGCATTCGCCGAGGTGGCCGTGTTCATCCAGGTCGGCCTCGGGGTGGGCCTCGTCAGCGGCCAGCACATCAACCCGCCCAAGTTCCACATGTTCTACGGGTTCGTGGCCATCATCACCGTCGGCCTCGCCTACAGCTACCGCCAGCAACTCCAGAAGGTCTACCTCTGGTACGGCGCCTTCGGCCTGTTCATCATGGGCCTCGGTATCCGCGCCGTCCTCGTCGGCACCGCCCGCTAGCGAAAGCCGGTGAGGTCCATCTGGGGGTAGCGGGCCTGGGTGGCGGCGAGGGTCTCGTCGTCCCAGTAGGGGTGGCCCGGCGGTGGGAACCCGAGCGCGCAGAGTTGGCGCGTCGACAGCTGCGAGAGCCACGCCGGGATGCGCGGGTCGATGCCACGGCGGGGCCAGGGGAGCGCGCCCACCCAGTCGGTGCCGCCGATGCGATACCCGAGGTTGAAGAAGAACCGACTGGCGCCCGGTTCGGTCATGTCGGTGCCCCGATGGACGGTGTCCGCGGAGTACGCCAGCACGGATCCGGCCGGTCCCTCGGCGGCGACTTCGTCGGCGTCCATGACGACGGCGCCCGAGCGGTCGAAGTACAGCTGCTCCTTGGGGATCTCGCCGGTGCGGGTGCGCGAGACGACGTGCGTCGCGCCGCGTTCCTCGGTCACATCGGAGAGGTAGACGAACAGCTGCACCTGGCGGAACGCGCCATCGCGGCGTGGCGGCAACAACGTGTGGTTCGTCTCGTCGATGTGCAGCGGTTGCTCGTAGCTCTCGACGCCGGTGAACTTGGCGAACGTCTCGGCTTGGTACAGCCGGATGTCGCTGGTGCCGAGCAACGCCTCGACGAGGTCGAGCACGCGGTCGTGCACGCACAGGTTGTCGAGCGCCGGTTCACCCAGCGGCGCCTCGCGCAGCCCGGTGAACTGCCCCGGCCGGAACAAGCGCTCGCCGGTCTTCGGCTCGCCAACCGGTGGCGGGGGATACGCCCGCGCCAGCGCCGGCTGCGCCGCGGCGAGGTCAGCGGCCGGGATGAGCGAGTCGACCAGCACCCAGCCGTGGGTGCGGAAGTGCTCGGCGGCGACGCTGAGGTCTAGAGGTTGACGACCGGGCACGTGAGGGTGCGGGTGATCCCGTCGATCAGCTGCACCTTGCTCACGACCATCTTGCCCAGATCGTTCATGTCGCCGGCCTGGGCTCGCACGATGACGTCGTAGGGGCCGGTGACATCTTCGGCCGAAACGACACCTTCGATCTTGCCGACCTCCGCGGCGACGTTCGCCGCCTTGCCGACTTCGGTTTGAATCAAGATGAACGCGCTGACGGACATGGCGCGAAAGTTACTCGGAAAGACGCTTCTCCAGGCCAGCCAGTTCGTCACGCAGCGCGTCAGGGATCCGATCGCCGAAGGTGGCGTAGTGCTCCTCGATCGACGGGATCTCGGCGCGCCACTCCTCGGTATCGACCGAAAGCAGTTCCGCCATGTCCTCGGCGGTCACGTCGACGCCGTCGACGTTGATGGCGCCGGGGGCCGGTACGTAGCCGATCGGCGTTTTGACGGCCTCGCCCTGACCGTTGACGCGGTCGAAGATCCACGCCAGCACCCGGCTGTTCTCGCCGTAGCCGGGCCAGAGGAACTTGCCGTCCGCGTTGCGGCGGAACCAGTTGACGTAGAAGATCTTCGGCAGCTTCGCCGGATCGGCGAGCGTCGTCATCTTCAGCCAGTGGGCGAAGTAGTCGGCCATGTTGTAGCCGCAGAACGGCAGCATGGCGAAGGGGTCACGCCGCAGGTTGCCGACGGCACCCGCCTGCGCCGCGGTCGTCTCCGAGGCCATGATCGAGCCGAGGAACACGCCGTGGTTCCACGAGAACGCTTCGTGGACGAGCGGCACCACGCTGGCGCGGCGGCCACCGAACAGCACGGCCGAGATCGGCACGCCGGCGGGGTCTTCCCACTCCGACGCGATCGTGGGGCACTGCGCAGCGGGGGCGGTGAAGCGCGAGTTCGGATGCGCCGCCTTGGTGCCCGATTCGGGTGTCCAGTCGTTGCCGAGCCAGTCGGTGAGGTGCGCCGGGGGCTCTTCGGTGAGGCCTTCCCACCACACGTCGCCGTCGTCGGTGGCGGCGGTGTTGGTGAAGATGCAGTTCTCGGTCAGCGTGGCGAGGGCGTTGGGGTTGGTGTCGGGGCCCGTGCCCGGAGCGACGCCGAAGAAGCCGGCCTCGGGGTTGATGGCGTAGAGCTGGCCGTCGCGGATCTTCATCCAGCAGATGTCGTCGCCGACGGTCTCGACGTTCCAGCCCGGCAGCGACGGCACGAGCATGGCGAGGTTCGTCTTGCCGCACGCCGAGGGGAAGGCAGCCGAGATGTACTTCACGACGCCTTCGGGGTTCGTCAGCTTGAGGATGAGCATGTGTTCGGCGAGCCAACCCTCGTCGCGCGCCATCACCGACGCGATGCGCAGGGCGAAGCACTTCTTGCCGAGGAGGGCGTTGCCGCCGTAGCCCGATCCGAACGACCAGATCTGGCGCGTCTCGGGGAAGTGGACGATGTACTTGTTGTCGGCGTTGCACGGCCACGCAACGTCCTCCTGGCCGGCCTCGAGCGGCGCACCGACCGAGTGGACGCAGGGCACGAACGGGCCGTCGCCCAGCGCGTCGAGGGCCGCCTGGCCCATGCGGGTCATGATGCGCATCGACACCGCCACGTAAGGCGAGTCGGTGAGCTCGACACCGATGTGGGCGATGGGCGAGCCGAGCGGCCCCATCGAGAAGGGCACGACGTACATCGTGCGGCCCTTCATGCAGCCGGCGAAGAGGCCGTTGAGCGTCGAGCGCATCTCAGCCGGGTCACGCCAGTTGTTGGAGGGGCCGGCGTCGGCCTCGTTCTCGGAACAGATGAACGTGCGGTCTTCGACGCGGGCGACGTCGCCCGGATCAGACAGCGCGAGGTAGCTGTTGGGGCGCTTGGCGTCGGAGAGCCGGGTGAAGGTGCCGGCGTTCACCAGCTCCTGGCACAGCCGGTCGTACTCCTCGGCCGACCCGTCGCACCATTCGATGCGGTCAGGCGTGGTGAGCGCGGCGATGTCGTTGACCCAGTTGAGCAGCGACGTGTTGGTGGAAAGGGGTGTGGCTCCCATGTCTGTCAGACCTCGACCTCGGTTGGTGCATCAGCATCAGGGTTGATACCCGGCGGGGGCGCCGGAGCGCCCATGTCGACTTCGGACCCCAGGCGCAGCTGGGTCGCGTGTCCCTCCCCATCCAGGTCGAATACGACCCGTTGGCCCGGGCGCAGCATGCGGAAGATCGAACCGGCGATTGCGTCGGCGGCGAGGTCGTAGTCGGTCCGGTCGGTGTCGGTGATGACCGTGCCCTGACCAGTGTCCGGGTCGTACGACTTGATGACGCCTTGCAACTCCGTCGCCTCCTGACTGAACCCCTCGGGCGCAGTGCCTACGCTCGGCGGTAACTAGCTCACCCAAACTACCGGAGGCACCCGCTGAGCGACGAACCAGCGCAGGGCGAATTCGCCGTATTGGCGCGCCTCGCGCAGCGGTTTCCGGCGGTCGGCGACGACGCCGCCGTCTTGCCGGGCGGGCTGCTGGCGTCGACCGACACGCTCGTCGAGGGCGTCGACTGGCGCCCCGAGTGGAGCAGCGCCGGCGACGTCGGCTGGAAGGCGATCATGGTCAACGCGTCGGACATCGCCGCGATGGGCGGTCGGTCGACGGCGTTCCTGGTTTCCTTGGTCGTGGCGGCCGGTTTCGACGTCGAAGGCTTCTTCGACGGGGTGCAGGAGGCGTGCGACGTCGTGGGCGCGCCGGTGGTCGGCGGCGACCTGTCGGGCGGTCCGGTCACCGTGGTGACCGTCACGGTGCTCGGTCACACCGACCAGCCGATCCTGCGTTCGGGCGCACGCGTCGGCGACGGCGTGTACGTGAGCGGCGAGGTTGGTGCGGCGGCGCGGGACCTGCGTGCCGGCGGGCATGGTTTGGCACACCGCCGCCCGTCGGCCTACCTCGGCCTGAGGCCCGAAGGCGCGACGGCGCTGATCGACGTGTCCGACGGGTTGATCACCGACTGCGGCCGCATCGCCGCCGCGTCCGGTGTGTGCCTGGCCCTCGACGACGTGCCGGTCGCGGACGGCGCCAGTCTCGACGACGCCCTGCACGGCGGCGAGGACTTCGTACTCGTGGCGTGTTCGCCGGTGCCGATCGAGGGATGGACGCGTATCGGTGCGGTCGTCCCCGGCTCTGGCGTCACGTTGCACGGCGACGCGATCGCCGGCCGCGGTTGGGAGCATCAACTGTGAGGGTCGCGATGACGATCGCCGGCGTCGACTCGTCGGGTGGTGCCGGTGTGACCGCCGATCTCGCCGCGTTCGCGGCGCAGGGCGTGTGGGGCGCGTGCGCCGTCACGGCCGTCACGGCGCAGAACACAATCGGCGTCGACGCCGTCGAGCTCGTTTCCGTCGACATCGTCCTCGCCCAGATCGAGGCCGTGTGTTCGGACCTGATGATCGGCGCGATCAAGACCGGCATGCTCGGTTCGCTCGAGATGATGCAGGCGATCGCCCCGGCGTTGCCCGTCGGCGTCCCCGTTGTCGTCGATCCGGTGCTGGTGGCCACGACCGGAGCGTCGCTGTTCGACGGCGAGGCGGACTACGGCGCGTTGCTGGCCCGGGCCGCGCTCGTCACACCGAATGCCCACGAGGCGCGGGCGCTCACGGGGATCGAGGTCGTCGACGACGATTCGATGGTGCGCGCCGCCCGGGCGCTGCTTGAGATGGGCGTCGGCGCCGCGCTGGTCAAGGGCGGCCACGTCGGCGACGGGCCGGCGCGCGACTGCGTGCTGGTGCAGGGCCAGCCCGGGCCGGTGTGGCTGGAGTCACCGCGCGTTGTCGCCGACGAAACCCACGGGACGGGCTGCGTGCTGAGCGCCTCGATCGCCGCGGGCATCGCCCTCGGCGACGACATCGTGTCGGCCTGCCGCCGCGGCAAAGCCGCCGTCACGGCGGCGATTCAGCACCGGGTGCGAATCGGCGGCGGCGTCCCCGCCGCCCACCCCCACCGCTTTTGGTGATGCTGAGGCAGGGTCTTTCTGCTTCACCATCGCCAATTCGCTCTTGACAGCAGCGGACGCAGCGCGGCACCGTCGAAGTTCTCTTCCCTTCGATCTCGGATTGAAGGGAGCGCGGCCGTGCATCGGTTCGACGAGGCAATGGCGGCGGTGGCCGCGCGGCAACATTCGGTGATCACACTGGCCGACGTGCGAGCCGCTGGCGGCAAGTTGCACCACGTTGAGGCTCGCGTCGCCGCCGGCCGCTGGATTCGCGTACACCAGTGCGTGTACCGACTCGCCGGCTCTCCTTGGACCTACGAGGGGCGCGTACTCGCTGCGATCAAAGCGGCCGGCGAAGGTGCCGCCGCTTCGTTCTTCTGCGCGGCGAGACTGCTCGGCCTGGGCTTCCCGACGGCGAGCGTCGAAATCACGATTCCACGCGATACGCATTTTCGGCCTACTGACGTCATCGTGCACACGAGCCGCGATCTCCACAAGTGCAGGATCGTCGTCGTCGACGGAATACCGGTGACCGACGCCGCCCGGACGCTGCTCGACATCGGGAGCAAGCTGAAGTCGTCGATCGCACGCCGCGATGCCGTCAACCGCGCGCGCCGCCAGGGACTCGTCGACTGGCAGGACCTGCTGGTGTGCCTCGCCGTCCACGCGCGCCGGGGGCGGCGCGGCATCCGCCGCCTGCGCGAACTCGTCGCCGCGGGCATGGAGCGCGACGCGATCACCGAGACCGACAGCGAACTCATCGCGTACACGGTGCTGCGCGAGGCGGGCTTTGACGATGTGGTGACGCACCACATCATTCGTGACGAGCGCGGCGAGATCGTCGCCGACATGGACCTCGCCGATGTAGCGAGGAAGACGAACATCGAAATCGACGGCGATGTGCACCTCGACCCGGATGTCAGCCAAAGCGACGAAGCCCGCGACTTCGTCCTGCGCCGGTACTACGGCTGGACGGTCCGACGGGTCTGGTGGGAAATCCCGGTCTACAAGCCCCGCAAGTTCCTCGAGATCGTTCGCGAAACGCTCGGCCTCAACGGTTCTGGTGATGCTGAATGAGAAAGACCCGGCCTGAGCATCACCAAAAGCGAGGGAAGACGGCTTGTTAGCCGGCCGAGCGCACCTTGACGGGGGGCTTGGTGACCTTCCCCGACTTGATGCAGCCCGTGCAGACGTTCAGGCGCGTCGGCGAGCCGTTGACGAGCGCTCGGATGCGCTGAATGTTCGGATTCCAGCGACGGTTCGTCCGACGGTGCGAGTGCGACACGGACTTACCGAAGTTCGGGTGCTTCCCGCAGACTTCGCATACGGCTGCCATAGGGGGGTCAACGCTAGCAGGCCACTACATTGCGAGCCAATGCCGGTTCTGACCCGCCTGACGTCGAACGACCTCGTCGAGGTCATGCGCGCCTTTCGCGATGCGCTGCGGGAGCACCGCGAACGGGTCAATCGGCTCAACGTGTACCCGGTGCCCGACGGCGACACCGGGACGAACATGTCCCTCACCCTCGATTCGGTGTGCCAGGACCTCGCGGAGGTCGACGGCGACGACATGGCCGCGGTGTGCCAGGCGATCAGCCACGGCGCGCTCATGGGCGCGCGCGGCAATTCGGGCGTGATCCTGTCCCAGGTGTTGCGCGCCCTCGCCGACGGCTGCAAGGCGGCGCCGCCCGACGGCGCCGGGGGCCTCGAGTTCGCCCGCGCCATGACGGGTGCCGCCGAAGCCGCGTACGGCGCCGTGATGCGGCCCGTCGAGGGCACGATCCTCACCGTGTGCCGGGCGGCCGCCGAAGCGTCGGCGACCCGCGCCGGCGAGGGCGGCGACCTGCTCGCGGCGGTCGAAGCGGCCAAGGACGGCGGCGACGTGGCGCTCGCCAACACACCCGAGTTGCTGCCCGTCCTCAAACAGGCGGGCGTGGTCGACGCCGGCGGCGCCGGGCTCCTCCTGCTGTTCGACGCCGCCCTCCATGTCGTCGACGGTCGCCCGCTGCCCGAAGCGCCCGAAGACCTCGGCGACGCGCCCGCCTTCGACGCCGCCGAGCTCGCCGACCTCCACGGTGACGACCACGGCGTGGGCGACCTGCGCTACGAGGTCATGTACTTCCTCGAAGCCGACGACGCCACGATCCCGGCGTTCAAGGACGTGTGGGCCGGCATCGGCGATTCCATCGTCGTCGTGGGCGGCGGCGGCATCTGGAACTGCCACATCCACACCGACAACATCGGCGCCGCCATCGAAGCGGCCCTCGACGCCGGCCGCCCCAAGAACATCCGCGTCACCGACCTGATGGAGCAGGTCGAAGAGGAGCGCTGGGTGCGCGAGGCGGAGCCCGAAGAGGAAGGCGATCAGACGCCGGTGCCGACGGCCGTCGTCGCCGTGGCCACCGGCGAAGGCATCCGTCGCATCTTCCGCAGCCTCGGTGTGCAGCAGATCGTCGCCGGCGGCCAGTCGATGAACCCCTCGACCGCCCAGATCCTCGAAGCGGTCGAAGCCGCGCCGGCCGACGCCGTCATCGTGTTGCCGAACAACAAGAACATCATCGCGGTGGCCGAGCAGGTGCAGGACCTGACCGACAAGACCGTGCGCGTGGTGAAGACCGTCGGCGTGGCCGAAGGCTTCGCCGCCCTCATGGAGTACGACCCCGAAGCCAGCGCCGACGAGAACGCCCAGGCGATGACGAGTTGTGCCGACCGCGTGATCTCGGGTGAGGTGACCCGCGCCGTGCGCGACAGCGAGGCCGACGCCGGCACGATCGCCGAAGGCGACTACCTCGGCATCAGCCGCGACGGCATCGCGGTGATCGCTTCGACGCTCGACGACGCGGTATGCGGCCTCGTGGACAAGCTCGCCACCGACGACCACGAGATCATCACGCTGATCGAAGGCGAGGGCGCCACCGCCGGCAGCACCCGCCGGCTCACCGAGTGGATCACCGAGCACCGCCCCAAGGCGACGGTCGAGGTCCACCATGGCGGCCAGCCGCTGTATCCCTACTTACTCTCTATCGAGTGAGCACCAGCCTGCGCCGGTTGCAGGAGATCGACGTCCGCCAGCTCAACGGCGTCGGTGACAAGAAGCGCGAGTCGTTGCAGATCCTCGAGATCGAAAACGTGCTCGACCTGCTGACGCACTACCCGCGCCGCTACATCGACCGCACCCAGCAGTCGTCGATCCGCGACCTGAAGCTCGACGAAGAGTCGATGGTGCTCGCCACCGTCAAGCGGGTGCAGAGCCGGCGCACCCGCAACGGCAAGTCGCTGGTCGAAGTCGACGTGTTCGACGGATCGAGCTACCTGTCGCTGTCGTTCTTCAACCAGCCGTGGCGGGCCAAGCAACTGGCGGCGGGCACCGAGGCGGTGTTCTTCGGCAAGGTCACGGCGTACCGCGGCAAGCGCCAGATGGCGAATCCGGTGGTCGACCTGATCGGTAACAAGACCGGCAAGATCATTCCCGTCTATCCGCAGTCGGAGAAGGCGCAGCTGACGACGTGGGAGCTCGGCGAATACGTTGCCGAAGCGCTGCGGCGCGGCGGCGACCTCGCCGACCCGTTGCCCGAAGCGATGCGCGATCGGCTCGACCTCGTCGACCGCACGTGGGCCATGCACGCCATCCACGCGCCCGAGTCGATGGCCGCGGCGCAAGCGGCGCGCAAACGCCTGGCCTTCGACGAGTTGCTGCGGCTCCAGTGTGTGCTCGTGGCGCGCAAGCGCAGGTACGAGGCCGAGGCCAAGGGCGTGCAGCACGTGGTCGACTCCGAATTGGTGCGCCAGTTCGTCAAGTCGCTGCCGTTCCCGCTGACCGGCGCCCAGCAGCGCGTCATCGACAAGATCAACCGCTTCCTCGCCAGCCCGCACCCGATGCACCTCCTTCTGCAGGGCGACGTCGGGTCGGGCAAGACGGTCGTAGCCGTCACGGCGCTGTTGACGGCCGTGGCCGGCGGCTATCAGGGTGCGTTGATGGCGCCGACCGAAGTGCTCGCCGAGCAGCACGCCCTCGGCGTGCGCGCCCTGCTGCGTGACCTCGAAGTGCCGTCAGAGGAAGGCACGCTCTTCTCCAGCCGGCCACTGCGCGTCGAACTGCTCACCGGACGCTCGACGGCCAAGGAGCGACGCGAGATCGTCGCCGGGCTCGAGTCGGGCGCCGTCGACATCGTCATCGGGACGCACGCGCTGATCACCGAGGGCGTGGCCTTCCGCGAGTTGGGCGTTGCGGTGATCGACGAGCAGCACCGCTTCGGCGTCGAGCAGCGCGCCGCGCTGCGGGGCAAGGGCAGCGATCCCGACGTGCTCGTCATGACGGCCACGCCGATCCCGCGCACCGCCGCGATGACCGTCTACGGCGACCTCGACGTCGCCGTGCTCGACGAGTTGCCGCCGGGACGCACGCCGATCGTGACCACGTGGGCGCGCGGCGAGTTGGAAGAGACCGCGGCGTGGAAGGCGGTGCGTGACGAGGTGGCGGCGGGCCGGCAGGCCTACGTCGTGTGCCCGCTCATCGAAGGCTCCGAGAAGATCCAGGCGGCCTCCGCCATCGAGACCTACGACGAGCTGGCGGCGGGGGAGTTGCACGGCCTGCGGCTGGCGCTGTTGCACGGCCAGGTCCCGGCCAAGGAACGCGAGGCGACAATGGCGTCGTTCCGCGCCGGCGACATCGACGTGCTGGTGGCCACGACCGTGATCGAAGTCGGCGTCGACGTGCCCAACGCGACCGTGATGGTCATCGTCAACGCCGACCGGTTCGGCCTCGCCCAGCTGCACCAGTTGCGCGGCCGCGTCGGGCGTGGCGCGGCGGCGTCGCGCTGCTACCTGCTGGGCGAGACGACGACGCCCGACGGAGAGGAGCGCCTGGCGGCCATGGTGCGCACCACCGACGGCTTCGAACTCGCCGAGGTCGACCTCGAGATCCGCGGCGAGGGCACGGTGCTCGGCACGCGCCAGAAGGGCCGCAACGACCTGAAGCTGGCCTCGCTGCGCCGCGACGTGAAGCTGGTCGAAGCGGCGCGCGAGGTGGCGTTCGAACTCGTCGACCCGGTGCGGGGTTTGCAGGATCACCCGATTCTGGAAGACGAGGTGCGATTGTTGATCGACGACGAAGAGGCCGAGTTCCTCTTCAAGAGTTGACGCCATGCTGCCTGCCAACCGCGATGACCGAACCGTCTATGTGCAACGCATCGTCGACGCGGACCAGGACGCACTCAACGACGCGCTGACTGACTTCGCCGTCGAGCACGGCCTCGAGGTCGACCGTTCGCACGAGGGTGACGGCGTGTTGTTCCGGGCGGCGCGTGACGCGCCCGAAAACGCCATGTTCCGCGGCAAGGACACGCTGCTCGTCACCTTCGCCCCCGCAGGCAGCGCCGTCGACGTGTGCCTGGCCGCCGACATGGCCGGCCTCGAGGAGCGAGGTGACGCCTGGAAGCGCGGCCGGCTCGTGCGAGGCTCGTTGTTCGCCGCCATCCTCGTCGCGGCGGGAGTTGGCGGCATGGCCCACGTGAGCATCGGCGACTTCATCCCCATCGGGCTCGGTGGGCTCGTGATGTCGCGCACGCTGCAGCGTGTCCGCGGCGAGGCCGACTCCCGTGAGGCCTTGCAGCGCGACGTCGCCAACGCGTTGCATCGCGTGCTCGACGACGCCGAGATGGGCTGACTACACGCCTTTGACGGCGGCGGCGAAGTCCGCCAGCGCCTGTACGGCGAGTTCGAGCAGGTTGGTCTGGCCGAAGAAGGCATGGAACACGCCGTCGACGCGGATGGCCGTCGTCGGCACGCCGGCGGCTTCGAGCTTGGCGGCGTAGGCCTCGCCCTCGTCGCGCAGCGGGTCGTGGCTCGTGGTCATCACCCACGCCGGGCAGACGCCGGCGACGTCCGCGTAATACGGCGACGCCGCCGGGTCGGTCCACGCACTCTGCGGGGCGTCGCCGAAGTACGTGGCGCGGAACCACTCCATGGTTTGCTTGGTGAGGAAGTTGCCGGTGCCGTTCGACTCCATCGACGCGAAGGTGCCCGCCCAGTCCGTCACCGGGTAGAGCAACATCTGCAGTGCGATCGCCGGGCCGCCGTTGTCGCGGGCGCGCAGGGCCACGAGCGCTGCGAGGTTCCCGCCGGCGGAGTCGCCGGCGACGATCAGGCGATGCGCGCTGCCGCCCACCTCGGCGGCGTTGGCCGCCACCCACTGCACCGCCACCCACGCGTCGTCGGCGGCGGCGGGGTAGGGGTGCTCGGGGGCGAGGCGGTAGTCGACGTTGACCACGACCGCGCCGGTGGCGTCCGAGATGAGGCGGCACACCCCGTCGTAGTCGTTCATCGAACCCACGACCATGCCGCCGCCATGGAAGAACACGATGATCGGCGCGTCGTCGTTCTCGGTCGGCCGGTAGACGCGTGCCGGGATGCGGTGACCCTCGGCCGGGATGGCGACGTCGCGCACCTCGCTGATCTCGGGCCCTGGGCCGTTGAGCGCCCACCAGCCCGTGTAGCCCGCCCGGCTCGACTCCACCGACATCTCGGCCGGGCCGCTCTGCGCGGCGGCGCCGGCGTTGATCATGTCGATGATCGTCTGGGCCTGCGGGTGGTAGGCGATCTCAGACATTGATGACTCCTCTCGTGGCGCGGGCGCGCAATTCGGATAGCCAGCGCTCGGTGTGACGGCGGCTGGTCAGGCGGGCGACGCGCACGTGGTCGGCGTGCTTGGACAGTGCGGCTTCGACCAACGGCTTCGTCACGCGGTCGTAGGTCCACACCCACGAGGTGTAGGCGCGGTCGAGGCGGTTGCGGCAGCCGGGCGCCAGATCGGGCCGGCGGCGTCCGGTCCGGTGCAGCAGCCGACTGGCGACTCCCCGCACCGCGATCCAGCGTGAGTAGTCGAGCACGATGGCGCCGTCGGCCCGCGCCAGCCGGTGGTCGATCGTGTCGACGTGGGTGCCGTCCACGATCCAGCCGTCGGCGGCGAGCAGCTCGTCGAGCTTGGCCCGCCATTCGTCGGGTTCGGGCCGGACCCAGCCGGGTTTCCAGAACTCCCGGTCGAGGTGAATGAGCGGCAGTCCGGTGATCGACGCCAGCTCGCGCGACAGCACGCTTTTTCCCGCGCCCCCGGGTCCCAGCACCAACACGCGTTGCACAGCGTGAACTTATTCGTCAGCGTCTTCGGGAATCTCGATGTACCAGACGTCGCGGCAGTCCTCGCAACGGTAGGCGACGATGTCGAGGGGCTGGGGCGGGTCGTCGGGCGCCCACGTCACCTGCAGGCGGCAGCGCCCGCCACAGTCGATGCAGTCGATGACGGACTCAATCATCGACGCGGATGAACAGGCCGCTGGCTTCCACGGCGACGACGTCGTCGGCCGTCACGATCCGTCCGAAGACCTTCATGGCGCGGCGAGCGTCGCCCTCGCGCCACGCCTCGACCCGCACCTCGCGGCCGTCGATGGGCACCGGCTTGCGGTACTTGAGCGTGAGCGTGCCCGTTACCAGGTGCACCTTGTACAGCGTCTGGCCGAGGCCCGCCATCGTCTCGTCGAGCACGTAGGCGGCGACGCCGCCGTGCAGGTTCTTGTGCGGTCCCTGGTGGGCCGGGCCGGGGGTGAAGCGGGCGACGAGGCCCGGGGGCTCCAGCGACCACTCCATGTCGATGTCGAAGGGCATTGCGGTAAGCATGCACGGCATGAGGGTCGTGGCGGGAACCGCACGCGGGCGCAAACTTGTCTCGCCCAAAGGGCTCGACGTGCGCCCCACGACCGACCGCGCCCGCGAGGCCATCGGTAACCGCCTCACCAGCATGGGCGTGCTGCCCGACGCCGTGGTGCTCGACCTGTTCGCCGGAACGGGCGCGCTCGGCATCGAAGCGCTCAGCCGCGGCGCCGCCCGGGCGATTTTCGTCGACAATGCGCCGGCGTCGCTGCGCGCCATCGAGGAAAACCTCGAGGCGCTGGGCTTTGCCGACCGGTCCACGATCGTGCGGGCCGACGCGTCGACCTACCGCCCCGCCAGCCCCGTCGACATTGCCTTTGTGGACCCGCCCTACACCTGGGACGGGTGGGAATCCCTGGTCAGGGGGCTGCCGGCCACGATCGTCGTGTGCGAGGCCCGCCACGCCGTCGAGGCGCCTGAAGGGTGGCAGTTAGTTCGCTCCGACCGTTACGGCACTACGGTTATCACGCTCCTTCAGGCGACATCTAAGAGACCGACTTGAGAACTGCACTCTTCCCCGGATCGTTCGACCCGCTGCACAACGGACACGTCGACATCATCGAGATCGCGTCGCGCCTGTTCGACCGCGTGGTGATCGGTGCGATCCGCAATCCGGGCAAGCAACCGCTGTTCGATCTCGAAGAGCGCGAGGCGATGATCAGCAAGACCGTCGCGCCGCTCGGCAACGTCGAAGTCGTGGCGCCGGTCAAGACGCTCACCGTCGACGTGGCACGCGACGCCGGGGCCGACGTCATCGTCAAGGGCCTGCGGGTGGCGGCCGACTTCGAGTTCGAGTTGCAGATGGCGCAGATGAACAAGGCGATCTCGGGCATCCAGACGCTGTTCATTCCCTGCGGTTCGTCCAACTCGTTCATCGCGTCGTCGTTGGTGAAAGACATCGCCAAGTTCGGCGGTTGCGAACGCGTGGCCGAGTTCGTGCCCCCGGCCGTGCTCGAGGCGCTGCGCGAGAAGTTCCCGTCATGACCAACTGGGAAGACGACGAGGAGCGGTTCCAGAACCCGCCCGTGACTGCCAGCGGTCCCGGGACCGAGGTGTTGCTGCGCCGGGTGATGGACGTGATCAACAACACGCGTCCGATGCCGCTGTCGAGCTCGCACCTGCTCAACAACAAAGACGAAGTCATCGAACTGCTCGAGGACGCGCTGGCGCGTCTGCCCGACGAGCTGCGCCAGGCGCGCTGGCTGCTCAAGGAGCGCGAGGAGTTCCTGGCTCGCACGCAGCGCGAGGCGGACGAGATCATCGAGGTGGCGCGCACCCAGGCCGCCCGGATGGTGCAGAAGACCGAGATTGTCCGGGAAGCGCAGATGTACGCGCAGCGCACCGTCGACAAGGCCACCGAAGAGGCGAGCCGCCTGCGCAACGAGGCCGAGGACTACTGCGACCAGAAGCTGGCGCAGTTCGAGATCGTGCTCCAGCGCACCCTCAAGACCGTGCAGAGCGGCCGCGAGAAACTCCAGGTCACGCCGCTGCCCGAGGCGATCGAGGGCGACATCGACTACGTGGCCGACACGACCGAGATCGGCGTGTTCGACCAGGACATCGACTAACCCGGCGAATCGCGTACCGATTCGGACGTCCCGTACACTGGACGTCCCCATGTCACGCACCACCACCGCCTGGGTCGTGCCCGTCGCCGACCTGTTGCGCCATCCCGGCGCCCGCCGCGACGTCGCCGCGTCCGGTGATCTGGGCGACATTCGCGTGACGGCCAGCCGGGTCGCCCCGGGCGCGCCGGCCGACTTCGACGGGGTCGTCGAGTCGCTCGACGGGGCCGCGGCGCGCGTGCGCGGCCACGTGCACACGCGCTGGGTCGGCGAGTGCCGGCGCTGCCTCGGACCCGCCGCCGGCGACCTCGACGTCGACGTCAGTGAACTGTTCGAACGCGAGCCGGAGGCCGAGGACATCTATCCTCTCGGGGCCGATCGGTTGGACCTCGAACCGCTCGTGCGCGACGCTATTTACCTCGAATTACCCCAGGCACCGCTGTGTATGGCGGACTGCCAGGGTTTGTGCCCCGAGTGTGGGGCCGACAGAAACACCGTCGACTGCGGCCACGCGGTCGACGTCGGAGATCCTCGATGGGCCGCCCTCCGCGAGCTCGGCGAGCAAAACTGAGAGCGCCAAGGGAAAGAAACCGGTTATGGCAGTCCCCAAGAAGAAGACCAGCAAGGCCAAGACCCGCAGCCGTCGGGCGTCGGCCTGGAAGCTCGAGGCCCCGGCGCGCAGCCTCTGCCCGCAGTGCGGCCGGGCCAAGGTGCCCCACGTCGTGTGCAACAACTGCGGTTGGTACAACGGCCGCCAGGCCATCGACGTCTAAGCCATGAGCGCGCTGCCGGTCGCCATCGACGCGATGGGCGGCGACAAAGCGCCCGCCGAGATCGTCGAAGGGGCGCGCCAAGCCGCGGCTGCGGGTTATGCCGTCGCGCTCGTCGGCCGGCGCGACGCCATCGGTGACGTCGGTGACATCCCCGTCGTCGAGGCGAGCGAAGTCATCGCCATGGACGACGAGCCCGGCAAGGCGGTCCGCACCAAGAAGGACAGCTCGCTCGTCCGCGTCATGGAACTCGTCCGCGACGGTCAGGCGTGCGCCGCGTTCAGCGCCGGTAACACCGGCGCCGGCATGGCCGCCGCCCTTTTGCGCTGCGGGCGCCTGAGCGGCGTGGCCCGGCCCGCGATCGCCACCCCCATCCCGGTGCCGGGCGCCACCCCGACGATCCTCGTCGACGCCGGCGCCAACGCCGAGTGCCAGGCCGAGTGGCTCGTGCAGTTCGGCCAGCTCGGCGCCGCGTTCTCCCGTGTGCGCTACGGGATCGACAACCCCCGCGTCGGCCTGCTGTCGATCGGCGAGGAGGAAACCAAGGGCACGCCGCTGGTGAAGGAGACGCACAAGCTGCTCAAGGCGACGCCGGGTATCAACTTCATCGGCAACGTCGAGGGCCGCGACATCCTCACCGACGACGTCGACGTCGTGGTCACCGATGGCTTCACCGGCAACGTCGCCCTCAAGACGCTCGAAGGCGCCATGAAGTTCCTCATCGGCAAGGTGTTCGAGGCGATCATGTCGAGCGACGAGGCGAAAGAGGCGGGCAAGGTCCTGCTGCCGGCGCTGGCGCCGACGGCCGACGCCCTCGATCCCGACTCCACCGGCGGGGCCGCTCTGCTCGGTCTCAAGGGCCTCGCCCTCATCGGGCACGGGTCGTCGTCGGCCAAGGCCGTCGTCAACGCCGTGCGCATCGCCCACGAACTGGCCGACGCCCGCGTACTCGACGCCCTGGGGGCATCGGTAACCTCTGCCGGGTAATGCCTGCTGAGACGCATTCCCACACGAACCCCGTGTCGCGTGAGGACGTCATCGCCCTCATCCGCGACCAGCTCAGTGAAATCCTCGAGATCGATCCCGACCGGGTCGAGCTCACCTCCGCGTTCGTCGACGATCTCGGTGCCGATTCTTTGGCGCTGATCGAGCTCGTCGAAGCACTCGAAGGAGAACTCGGCGAGCGATCCGTCGGCTTCCGCATCGATGACGAGGACCTGGAGGACCTACGCACCGTCGGAGATGCCGTTGACTACATCCTCGCCCGCCTTGGAACCTGACCCGACGGCGTCGGATCCCGTTGGCGCCTTCGGCGTCCGCCTCGGCTACACGTTCAGCTCGCGCGAGAGCCTCGAGGCCGCGCTGTTCCACCGGTCGTGGTGCGCCGAGAACGAGGGCGCCCGCTCGAACGAGCGCCTCGAGTTCCTCGGCGACTCCGTCCTCGGCCTTGTCGTCACCGACCACATCTACCTGACGTATCCCGATTTGCCCGAGGGCGAGTTGGCGAAGGTGCGCTCGTCGGTGGTCAACGCCCAAGCCCTGGCCGACGCGGCGCTGAGCCTCGACCTCGGCGCCGCCGTGCGCCTCGGCAAGGGCGAAGACGCTTCGGGTGGCCGGGAGAAGCCCTCGATCCTGTCCGACGCCTTCGAAGCGGTCATCGGGGCGATCTACCTCGACGGCGGGTGGGAAGCCGCGTCGGAGTTCGTACTGCGCATGCTCGGGTCGCTGATCGAAGAGGCCGCGGCGGGGCCCGGCGGGCAGGACTACAAGACGCGGCTCCAGGAGCTGGCGGCGCAGCACTACCCGGACTTGCCGCGCTACGTCGTCGAGGACGACGGGCCCGACCACGCCAAGACGTTCCACGCCCGGGTCTTCATCGGCCCGGACGAGCAGGGCGAGGGGAGAGGGCGCTCGAAGAAGCAAGCAGAGCAGGCCGCCGCGCGCGCCGCATGGGAGTCGCTGCGCCGTCTTGCCTGAACTCCCTGAAGTTGAGACGGTCCGGCGCGGGCTGGCGCCCGCGCTCACGGGGCGGCGCATCGAGTCGGTCGCGGTCACCCGTGACCGCGCCGTGCGCCGCCAACCGCACGCCGAGTTCGTGGCGATGGTGCGGGCCCGCACCATCGACGAGGTGCGCCGGCACGGCAAGTTCCTCATCTTCGACCTTGGCGGCGGCGACGCGATCGTCGGGCACCTGCGGATGTCGGGACAGCTGCGCATCGCGTCGCCCGCCGACGAAGTCGTGAAGCACACCCACGTCGTGGTCGACCTCGACGACGGCTCACAGCTGCGTTTCGTCGACCCGCGCACGTTCGGCGAGTTGTACGTCGACGAGTTGGAGGGCGACCGGCCGCGCTCGCTAAGTCACCTCGGTCCCGACGCGATCGCCCGCATCACCGATCGCGCCTTTCACGAGCGGCTGGTGGGCCAGCGGCGTCTGTCGACGGTGAAGGCGGCGCTGCTCGACCAGACGACGGTCGCGGGCGTGGGCAACATCTACGCCGACGAGGCGCTCTTCGCCGCCCGGATCCACCCGCAGCGGCCAGTGACGTCGGTCACCGCCGGTGACGCCGCGTCGCTGCGCACGAACCTGCAACGGATCCTGCGCGCCGCGGTCGCCTCGCGGGGTACGACCTTCGACGACTTCGCCTACGTCGACGCGTATGGCCGCCGCGGCCGGTTCGTTCCCCAGATCTACGGCCGGGCCGAGCGCCCCTGTGTTCGCTGCGGCACGACGATCGTCAAGCTGGTCGTCGCCCAGCGCGGTACCCACGTCTGCCCAACCTGTCAAGCATCCCCCAACTAGCGCGGCGGCCTAGGTACGGTTTTTCTCGAATGTTTCTCAAGTCGCTGACGTTGAAGGGGTTCAAGTCGTTCGCCGACTCGACGACCCTGGTGTTCGAGCCCGGCATCACCGTTGTCGTCGGGCCGAACGGCTCGGGCAAGTCCAACGTGGTCGACGCCGTGGCCTGGGTGCTCGGCGCCCAGGGCCCCCGCACCGTGCGCTCCACGAAGATGGAAGACGTCATCTTCGCCGGCTCGGCCAAGCGCCCCGCTCTCGGCCGCGCCGAGGTCACCCTGACGATCGACAACTCGGCGGGTATCCTGCCGATCGACTTCGCCGAGGTGACGATCTCGCGCACGCTGTTCCGGGCGTCGGGGGAGTCGGAGTACGCCATCAACGACGTGCCCTGCCGCCTGCTCGACATCCAGGAGTTGCTGTCGGACTCCGGCGTCGGCCGCCAGCAGCACGT
This sequence comes from Acidimicrobiales bacterium, assembly GCA_035546775.1. Lineage (NCBI taxonomy): Bacteria > Bacillati > Actinomycetota > Acidimicrobiia > Acidimicrobiales > Acidimicrobiales bacterium. The sequence continues at coordinate 12,954 of DASZWD010000072.1, read as the reverse complement.
GATCGTGAGTCAGGGTCAACTCGACGCCGTCCTCAACGCCCGCCCCGAGGATCGCCGGGCGATCATCGAAGAGGCGGCGGGCGTGCTCAAGTTCCGCCGCCGGCGCGAGAAGGCGCAGCGCCGTCTCGAGTCGACCGAGGGCAACCTCGTGCGCCTCAACGACCTGCTGCGCGAAGTGCGCCGGCAGCTCAAGCCGCTGGAGCGCCAGGCCGACGCGGCGCGCCGCCACGGTGCGGTCGCCGAAGAACTCGAGGCGCTCAAGATCTTCCTCGCCGGGCGCGAGGTGGCCACGCTGACCGCCCGCCTCAAGGCGGCCGACGAGGCCCGCAGCACGCAGGCCAAGGACGACCGCGACCTGCGCGACGAGCTGTTCCGCCTCGACGCGCTCGTCACGGCGTCGGAGACCGAACTCGACGCGGCCCGCGGCGACGAACTGGCCGACCTCGCGGTCCGCGTCGAGTCCGCGCTGTCCAAAGCCAACTCGCTGCGCACGACGGCCACCGAACGCGGACGTACGGCCGCGGCCGAGTTGGCCGCCGCCATCGACCAGACCGTCGTCGCCACCCTCGAGGCCGACAGCGCCCGCATCGCGTCCGAACTGACGGAGGTCGACGCTGCGATCGCGGCGCTGCCGGCGTCGGCGGGTGACGAAGCGGCGCCCAGCGACGACGAACTCGACGCGCCCCGCCGCGTCGCCGAGATGCGCGGCGAAGCCACGGCGTTGGCCGCCGCCCTCGAGGCCGCCAACGGTAAGGCAGCGTCGGCGGCGGCCAAGCTCGAGAGCGCGACGGCCGCCCACGCGCAGCTGACGGAGCGGCTCACTGCGGCTACTGATCGCGCCACCAACGCCGCGGGTGCCGTCGCCGACGCTGAGATTGCGGTTGCGCAGGCCCAGGTGGGCAACGACGCCGCCACCGAGGCGCGCGAGTCAGCCCTGGCGCAGCACCGCAGCGCGCAGGAGCGCAAGGCGCGCGCCGACGGCCGGCGCGACGCGCTCGCCGCCGCCCTCGACACGGCGCGGGCGCGGGCGGGCGCGGCGCAACTCGAAGGCCTCGACGGCGTGCTCGGCACGCTGCTCGACCTCGTCGACGTCGAAGACGGCTGGCAGGCGGCGTTCGAAGCCGCCATCGGCGAGGCGATCACCGCCGTCGTCGTCGACAGCGAGACCGCCGGGCGCGCCGCGCTGCTGAAGCTGGCGCAGGCGAGCGACGACGCGTCCGTCGGCGGCGCCGTGCTGGCGCTGTCGGCCACGAGCGTGCCCGGCAGCCTCGGACTGGCGGCGAGCGCCATCGGCGCCGAAGCCGTCCGCGCCCACGTGCGTTCCCGTCACGAGGAAGTCGAGCGCCTGCTCGACGTGCTGCTGGCCGTCGCCGTCGCCGTCGACGGCGACTGGACCGCCGCGCTCGACGTCGTGCTAGCGCATCCCGGCGTCATCGCCGTCACCCGTCACGGCGACCGGTTCTCATCGGCCGGTTGGCGCGTCGGCGCCGGCGGTGTCGGTGCGACGGGCGCGGCGCTCGAAGCCGCCGCCGTCGAAGCCGACGCCGCAACGGTCGGCGAGCACGCAGCGGCGCAGGCGTTCGCCGCGGCCGACGAAGCGTTCCGCGCCGGCAGCCGCCAACTCGAACTCGCGCGACGCGCCTTTGCCGACGCCAGCCGGGAGGTCGGCGACGCCGAGCGCGCCCGCGATGCGCTGCGCGCCCAGGTGGCCGCGCGCGAGGCGGAGCTAGCAGCGGCCACCACGACGCACGCCGAAGCAACGGCCGCGATCGAGCGCGACACCCAACGCCTCGCCGCCCTGCGCGCCGCGCTGACGCCCCTCGAAGAAACGGCGCGGCGCGTCGAAGAATCGCAGCGGCTCTTCAGCGAGTTCGAGGTCGAGCGCAGCACGCTGGCGTCGCGGCGCAAGGCGCTGGTCGCGCGCCAGTCCGACGTCGAGGCGCGCCTCGCTCGCCTCGCCGGCGACCGCGAGGCCGTCGCCAGCCGGCGCGAAGCCATAGAGGAGCGCATCGCCAAGTGCGAACGCATCGCAGCGCGCATGGCCGACCGCGCCGCGTGGCTGAGTGACTACCGCGACCGACTCCGGCGCGAGCGCGATCAGTACGCCGCGGGCCGGCGCGAGACGCTGGACCGTCTCGAGTCGTTGCGCCGCGAGCGCACCGACGCCGAGCGCCGCCTCAACGAGACCCGCGAGCGGGCCCAGCGCGCCGAGCTCGAAGCCGCCGAAGTGCGGGTCCGGCTCGACACCGTCATCGAAAGCGTGCGCGCCGAGCACAACCTCGAGCCCGAGCAGGTGGTCGAAGCGCTGCTGCCCGACCTCGCCCCGGGCGTCAACCCGGCCAACCGCGCCCGCGAACTCGAGCGCGAGCTGAAGCTGATGGGTCCGATCAACCCGCTGGCGCTCGAAGAACACGCGGCGCTCGCCGAGCGCCACGAGTTCCTCGAGTCGCAGCTCGAAGACGTCAAGAACTCGCGGCGCGAGCTCGCCAAGGTCATCAAGGCGATCGACACCGAGATCATCGACCTGTTCGCCGCCGCCTACGTCGACGTGGCCGACAACTTCGAGAAGCTGTTCTCGACGCTGTTCCCCGGTGGCACCGGTCGCCTCCGCCTCACCGATCCGGATCACCCGCTCGACACCGGCATCGAGGTCGAAGCCCGCCCGTCGGGCAAGAACGTGCGGCGCCTGTCGCTGCTGTCGGGCGGCGAACGTTCGCTCACCGCGTTGGCGTTCCTCTTCGCCGTGTTCCGCAGCCGGCCGTCGCCCTTCTACCTGATGGACGAGGTCGAGGCGGCGCTCGACGACGTGAACCTGCATCGCTTCATCGACCTCATCCACGAGTTCCGCCAGGAGGCGCAGCTCGTGATCGTCAGCCACCAGAAGCGGACGATGGAAGCCGCCGACTGCCTCTACGGCGTGACGATGGTGCCGGGCGGTTCGTCGAAGGTCGTGTCGGAGAAGCTGGAGACGGTGAAAACCGAAACGCCGGAGGCCGCAGTCCTCTAGGACTCCCCGTAGGCTGAAGCGGTCATGCAAGTCGTACTGCTCGTCCTCATCCTCGCAACGGTTCTGCTCCTCGTCGTCTCGCTGGCGCGCCTGTCGATCTCGCGCCGGGGCGAGAAGCAGCCCGAGGTCGGCCCGCCCGCCGCCCAGGTCAAGCTGGCGGAACCGCCGCCGACGCTCGAGCGCACGCGGCCGACGCCCGCCGAACCGGAAGCGGAGGCGCCACCGGTCGAGGAGCCCACGACCGAAACGATCGAGGCGCCGATCGAGCCGGAGGTGCTCGAAGAGGTCGTCGCCGAGGCCGAAGCCGTCGTCGCCGAAGCCGAGCGCGAGGCCGAACTCGAAGTCGAGGTCGAAGAGCCCGTCGTCAAGCCGCGCCTGCGTGACCGCCTCGGCCGCGCTCGCGCCGCGATGTCAGGCCTCGTCGGGGGCATCAAGTCGCGTTCGATCGACGCCACCACGTGGGACGAACTCGAAGAAGCGCTCATCCGCTCCGACTTGGGCGTGCAGACGACGATGGCGATCCTCGACGATCTCCGCGGCCAAGCGAAGGCCGAGAAGATCAAGACCGCCGACGACCTCCTCACGGCGCTGAAGGACGACCTCAAGGCGCGCCTCGCGGCCGACCGCACGCTACGCAAGGCGCCCGACGGGCCGAGCGTCTGGTTGATGGTCGGCGTCAACGGCGTCGGCAAGACCACCACGATCGGCAAGCTCGCCCGCCGCGAGGTGAGCGAGGGCCACAAGGTGATGCTCGCCGCCGGCGACACCTTCCGCGCCGCTGCCGGCGATCAGCTCGCCATGTGGGCGGAGCGCACGGGCTCCGACATCATCCGGGGCGCCGAGGGCGCGGATCCGGGCTCGGTCGTCTTCGACGCCATCGCCGCGGGCGCGGCGCGGGGCGCCAACCTCGTGCTCGCCGACACCGCCGGTCGCCTGCACAACAAGGTCAACCTGATGGAGGAGCTGAAGAAGGTCCACCGCATCGCCGAGAAGGGCCCGGCCACGCTGACCGAGACGCTGCTCGTCATCGACGCCACCACCGGCAACAACGGCCTTGCCCAGGCCAAAGAGTTCGCCGAGGCGGCCGGGGTGACGGGCGTCGTGCTCACCAAGCTCGACGGCACCGCCAAGGGCGGCATCGCGCTCGCCATCCAGAACGAGCTCGGCATCCCGATCAAGTTGGTCGGCGTCGGCGAAGGCGCCGACGACCTCATCGACTTCGACCCCGAAGAGTTCGTCGACGCCCTCTTCTCGGACGACTAATGCGTTCTGTGAAGGTTGCTCCGTACAGAGCGCGGGCGATCCTTCACAGAAGCGCGGAACCAAGGCGCGATGGGAGTCGTCCAAAAGACATGCGTCGCCTCGTAGTCGCCAGCGTTGTCGGCTTGCTGATGGCTGCGTGCGGTTCCGGCAAGAACGCGCTGCCACAACTGCCGCTGAACGCCACGGGCACCGGTCAGAAGGCGGGCGCTGCGGACGCTCTGTATCCGTATCGCCAGATCACCTACAGGCTCGCCGACGGAGTAACGGCCGATCGCGATCACGCCGACGCATACCAATTCCCCGCAGCGACAGCGGACGACGTGAAGCGCCTCGCCGCGGCGTTCGCGATCGCCGGCGACGTTAAGGCGAACGAGTCCGGGTGGTCCGTCGGAGTGCAAGAAGGCACGAGCAGCGGTTCGAGTGGTTCGTCCGGCGCCGCAACCAAACCGAACGACGTCTCGCCGGACACCACGCCACCGGATCTCGCGCCCGCCACGCCGAGCCTGTTCGTATCCCGGGACGGCTCGTTCACGGTGAATGGCTCCGGGAGCGTGTCGTCAGGCGTGGCGTGTGCGTCGCCGGCTGGCGGCGAGCCCTGCCCGTCCACGACCACGACCACGGTGCCGGGCCTTCCCACCGGCACGGAGGCGCGCGCGCATGCCGAAGCGATCTTCAAGCAAGCCGGCATCGACGTAAGTGGAATGAAGAGCAGCGTCGACGCGAACGAGTCAGCGGTCACTGCCATGTACCGGCCGATCTTCGACGGCCGCACGGTCGACGGGTACGCGCTGTATGTCGCGTTCGGTGCCAACGACACGGTCGCCTACGCGTCGGGGATCCTCGGCGTCCCGAAGCTGGTGGGTAGCTACGAATTGGCGACGGTGACGCGTGCGGTGGAGCGCATGAACGCGCAGATTGCGTACCCGGCGCGCGGCGGCCCCGAGCCCGCGATCGCCGTTGACGAGCCCGCTCCGGCGCAACCGGTGGTGGTCCTGCTCACCGCGGTGCGCGTCGGCTTGTCGCTCGAACCCGACAGAGACGGCAACCGATTGTGGCTGACGCCGGCCTACATCTTCACCACGGATCAGGACAACAACACGGCAGAAACGCCCGCGGCGGCCGACAAGTACTTCCCGACGACGACCACGCAGCCGACGACGGGTGACACCAAACCGGGCGACACGGGCAGCGGCGGTGGATCGACCGGTAACCCGGGCTCCGTCGAACCGGCGCCGCCCGTCGCCACGACGACGCCGTAGCCCCGAGATCGGGCGCGCCCAGTTCGGTGGTTTAACCTTGGACCCCTGTGTTTGAGGGCCTGAGCGACCGCTTCGACGGCATATTCACGCGCCTGCGCGGGCGCGGTCGCCTGAGCGAGGCCGATGTCGACGAGGTGTGCCGCGAGATCCGCGTGGCCCTGCTCGAAGCCGACGTCAACTTCACGGTCGCCCGCGAGTTCATCGCCAAGGTCAAAGAAAAGACGATCGGGCTCGATCTCAGTCAGAGCCTCAACCCGGCCCAGCAGGTCATCAAGGTCGTCCACGAGGAGCTGATCGAGACCCTCGGCGGCGAGACGCTCAAGATCACCTACGCGTCGCGGCCGCCGACGGTCATCCTGCTCGCCGGCCTCCAGGGCGGCGGTAAGACGACGACCGCGGCCAAGTTGGCGCGCTGGTTCAAGGCGCAGGGCCGCAACCCGATGCTCGTCGGTGCCGACCTCCAGCGCCCCGCGGCGGTCGAACAGCTCGGCGTGCTCGCCGGCCAGATCGGCGTGACCATGTTCAGCGAGAAGACCGACCCGGTCTCCGTCGCCAAGCACGGGCTCGAAGAAGCACAGCGCCTTGGCAAAGACGTCCTGATCGTCGACACCGCCGGCCGCCTCGCCATCGACCAGGAGTTGATGGAGGAGGTCAAGAACATCTCGGCCGCGGTCGAGCCGAAGTACACGTTCCTCGTCATCGACGCCATGACCGGTCAGTCGGCGGTCGAGACGGCCGAGGCGTTCCACCAGACCCTCGAGCTCGACGGCGTCATCCTGACCAAGCTCGACGGCGACGCCCGCGGTGGTGCCGCCCTCTCCGTCAAGCAGGTCGTCGGTCGCCCGATCGCCTTCGCCTCCAACGGCGAGAAGCTCGAAGACTTCGACATCTTCCATCCCGACCGCATGGCCGGGCGGATCCTGGGCATGGGCGACGTGCTCACGCTCATCGAAAAGGCCGAAGCGGTCTACGAGGAGCAAGAGGCCGAGATTGCGGCGCAGAAGCTCCTAGAGGGCCAATTCACCCTCGACGACTTCCTCGACCAGATGCAGCAGCTCAAGAAGATGGGGCCTTTGAGCAGCGTTCTCGGTATGATGCCTGGGCTCCCCAAGGAGATGAAGAACGTCGAGATCGGCGACCGCGAGGTCGGCAAGGTCGAGGCGATCATTCGCAGCATGACCCGGGAGGAGCGCACCAAACCGCAGCTTGTGAACGGTTCGCGTCGTCAGCGGATCGCCAACGGGAGCGGCACAACGATCAGCGACGTCAACCTTCTGCTCAAGCAATTCGACGAGATGCAGAAGATGATGAAGCAAATGAGCGGCATTCCCGGAATGAAGCGCCGCATGAACAAGAAAAAGAAGAAGAGGAAGTAACCGACCAATGGCCGTAAAGCTCCGCCTGATGCGGATGGGCAAGACCAAGCAGCCGACCTACCGCGTGGTCGCCGCCGATGCGCGCTCGCCGCGCGACGGCCGCTTCATCGAGATCCTCGGCAACTACGACCCGCGGGCCGAACCGTCGGTCATCAACCTCGACAACGCCAAGGCGGTCGACTGGTTGAAGAAGGGTGCGCAGCCCACCGAGACCGTCCAGAAGCTGCTGAAGATCTCGGGCGCGTGGGACGAATTCAAGGGTGGCGCGAAGTAGCGATGGCCCAGGAAGAGACGCAGCCTGACGCCGACACCCCCGAGCGCGTCCTCACCTACATCGCCAACGCGCTCGTCGACGATCCCGAAGCCGTCGAGATCGAGGCCGATGCCCGCGAGGGCGCGGTCGACCTGCGCCTCTCCGTCGGCAGCGACGACATGGGCCGCGTAATCGGTCGCCGCGGCCGCAACGCCCAGGCGATTCGAACCGTCGTACGCGCCGCCGGCGCCCGCGCCGGTGTCGAAGCCTCCGTCGACATCGTCGACTAAATGCTGCTCGCCGTCGGGCGAATCGACAAGCCCCACGGCTTGCGCGGCGAGGTCGTCGTCTCGCTGACGACCAACCGCGCCGAGCGCGTCGCGCCGGGCGCGGTGCTGTCGCTCGACAACGGACGTGAGCTCACCGTGCTGACGTCGATCCCGTTCGGCCACCGCTACATCGTCGCCTTCGACGGCGTATTCGACCGCAACGCGTCCGAGGCGATCGCGCATCGCGACCTGTTCGCCGAACCCCTCGACGACCCCGACGCCCTGTGGGTGCACGAGCTGGTGGGCAAGCGCCTTTTCGACCAGTCCGGCACCGATCGGGGCGAGGTCACCGCCGTCGAGGCCAATCCCGCATCCGATCTGCTGGTGCTCGAGTCCGGCGCGCTCGTACCGATGCGATTCGTCACCTCGACCACCGACGACACCGTGACCGTCGAAGTACCCGAGGGCCTCTTCGATTGATTGCCGTTCGGCGGGCGACGGTGGCGGACGCCGACGTTGTCGGCCGCGTGCACGCCGCGTCGTGGCGTGTCGCATACGCGCAACTCGGCGAGGCGTTCCTCGCAACCATCGTGGACGAGGAGCGCATTGCGCTGTGGCGCCGCGTGCTGGCCGAAGACGACGGTGTGGTGTTCATCGCGCCGTCGGACGCGCCCGCGGGTTTCATCTACGTGGGCGCGTCCCGTGACGACGATGCACCGGCGTATGTCGGTGAAGTCATGACGTTCTACGCCGCACCCGAAGCGTGGGGGACCGGCGTCGGGCGTGTGCTCATGGCGCGCGCCATCGAGGAGTTACGCGCGATGGGCTTTGCCGAGGCGACGTTGTGGGTGCTCGACACCAATCCCCGCGCGCGCCGCTTTTACGAGATCGCCGGCTGGCGCGCCGACGGTGGCCGCAAGCATCAGGAGTGGCGCAACGCAAGCTTCGACGAGGTCCGCTACCGCATCGCGCTCTAGGTGATGGCGAAGTTGGCGTCGCTCGTGTCGGTGTCGCTCGTGCCGTTGACGGTGATGCGGATCCGGTAGCGCGTGCCCGGCTTGTCCGGCACCGTCCACGCGTACGAGCCCGCGCCGTGCTTGCCGATGGCGCGCTTGGGTTTGATCGTCGATGCGCTGGACGTGCCCTTGAGCAATTCGATCTTCACCGTCGCGGTGCTCGGCTCACCGTTGAAGGACCACGTGACGGAGTGCACCGAACCGGCGCCCCACGACTCGCCACCGTTGGGTGACGTGACGGTGATCGACGACGGCTCGATGTCGTTGTAGGCGGCGAACTCGTACACGTGGTAGTGGTTGCAGCACGGGTTCGTGTTGGTGAACGCGATGCGCACGCCTGTGGCCGTCACCCGGTTGAAGCTGAGGGACGCCCACGCCGTCGAGTCGTTCTGCGCATCGCCGGTGACGGTGCCGTCGCTGTTCACGGATGTCGCGTTGAGCAACTCCGTGCCGTGGAACCCGTTCGTGAGGCCCGACACGTTGGTGTACGTGCGTGCCGAGAGGTCGCTCGCGGTGTCGGTCGTGTACTGGATCGCGAGGTCGAACGGCCCGACGTAGTTGTCCTTGATGAAGCGAATGCGATTCATCGCCGTGCTGGCGAACCCGAATTCCAGGTAGCTCGGTTCCTGCGTGTTGTTCGACGGCGTCGTATAGGTCTCCGTCGTCAGGTCGTTGTCGATGGCGCGTGCCGTGTCGCCGCGGTCGGGCACGCCGAGCGACGACGTGATGATCAGCGGGGTCGACGCGCCGTCGGCGCGGCTGGAGGTGGGCGCCAGCAGCACCCCGAGCAGAGCGACGACAGCGACTGCTGCCGTGCGTGCGTACTTCGTGGACCGCGTCATGCGCCCTCCCCGATGTCAGGTACTGCCTCGCCACGCACGGTACTTGTTGCACGTATAACCGTGCTGTTATATGTTGTGCACGTGCCCGCCTCCGCCGTCGCCTCCGACACGCTGGCCGCGCTCGCCGACGACACCCGCATGGGCATCGTCGAAGCGCTCGCGGCGCGCGACCACACCGTCGGTGAACTCGTCGACCTGTTTCCCATCAGCCAGCCGGCGATCTCGCGTCACTTGCGGGTGCTGCGCGAGGCCGGCGTCGTGGCGTCCGAGGCGCACGGCAAGCTTCGGGTGTACCGACTCAACCCCGCGGCACTGCACGACGTCACAGACTGGACCGATCGCTGCCGGCGCACGTGGGAAGCGCGCTTCGACGCGCTCGGCGACCACTTGGATCGTATGAAGGAGCAGCGCCGTGCCCGTTGATCAACCGCTGGGCGAGTTCGCCGACCGCCACACGCTGGTATGGGAGCGTCGCTACCCCCACCCGATCGAGGTGGTCTTCGAGGCGGTTTCGACCGGCGAGCACCTCGACGCGTGGATGCTGCCCGAGTCGCGGGTCGAGCGTTTCGAGGGCGGCGCGTGCGCGTTCGGGTGGGGCAGCCCCGCTGACGATCCCGCGGCGACGCGTGGCACCGTCACCGTCTTCGAGCCGCCGACCACGGTCCAGTACACCTTCGACGGCGCCAGCGCGCACAAGGGCGACGCCAGTTTCATGCGCTTCGACCTCTCGTCCGAGGGTGACAGCACCCGCTTGGTGTTCACGCTGCATTTCCTGCCGGCGCCCGACGAAGCGCCAATGGACTATCCGGGCGGCGACCTCCCGGCGCCCGGTACCGCGTGGCGCCCTGGCTTCTGCGCCGGCTATCACGAGTTCCTCGACGACCTGACGGCCTTCCTCGCCGGCACACTCGACGCCGCCGCGAAGATGGACGAACTGATGAGCGGCGCGCACGACAACGCGGCGCTGATCGACGCCTACCGCGCGCAGATCGCCGCGCGCTGCCCGTCCGGATAAGCCTGTACCCTCCTCGGTGCAATGCGCCGTTGGTTGTTGGTTGTGCTTGCGCTGGGCGCAGGTTGTTCCGCGAGGTCAAACGCCGCGCCGCTCGCGGCGCCGGTAGCCGCCCCGAAGGCGACGACCACGACACTGCCGCCGACCACGTTGCCGCCGACGACGAGCACCACCGCCGCACCGGTCCGCCATGTGCTGGACACCGGATACCGGCCGTTCCTCGACGCCCAGGGCCTCACCCTCTCGTTCCCGACGGCGCGCGTCGAGGTCGTGGGCTTCCACCAGTCGAACCTCGCCGGCGCCCGTCATCTCGTCCCGCTGCCGGGCATCACCGACACGGTCGTGATGCCGACGCGGGACCGCAACACCGATCCGCAGAGCGCCGCCGACGTCGAATCCGATCCCAATGGTGAAGTGCGCGCGCCCGTCTCGGGCGTGATCAAGCGCGGCGGCACCTACACGCTGTATTGCAAGTACACCGATTCGTTCCTCGTGATCGCACCCGACGATCACCCCGGTTGGGAAGTGAAGCTGCTCCACGTCGCCGGGCTCGACGTGCGCGCCGGCGAGCGCGTCGTCGCCGGCCAGACGAAGGTCGCCGAGAGCCCGCACCGACTCCCGTTCGTCTCCGACGTCGAGCAGTACAGCGTGGCGCCCGTGTGGCCCCACGTGCACATGGAAGTCGACGACCCGACCATCAAGAACCCACCTGGAGTCGGCGGCAAACCCTGCGCCTAACCGATCCGCGTTCGCGGCCGCCAGTACATCTACCTTCACGGCGTGGAGGCAATGCAGGCGTCGCTCTTCGAGGAAGAGCCACCGCCGCGACCTGACATCGAGGTGCGCGTCTCGACGAAACGGCGCAAGACGGTGGCGGCCTACTGGGAGGGCGAGCGCATCGTGATCGTGTTCCCGCAGCGAGTGCCCAAGCGCGACCGGCAGGTCTACGTCGACGAACTGGCAGCCAAGCTCATCGCCGGCCGCGCCAAGGCGCGTCCAACCGACGCCGAACTCCACGCCCGGGCCGTGTACCTGTCACGCACGTACTTGCGTAACGCGGCGCGTCCGACCTCGGTGCAGTGGTCGACGCGGCAGAACTCGCGCTGGGGGAGTTGCACCGCGGCGGACGGCTCGATCCGCATCAGTGCGCGGCTGCAGGGGGCGCCGCAGTTCGTGGTCGACGCCGTCCTCGTACACGAGCTGGCCCACCTCGTGCACAGCGATCACAGCGCCGAGTTCTACGAGCTGGCCAACCGCTTTCCGCGCCAGCGCGACGCCGATCTGTTCCTCAAAGGCCTCTCGTTTGGGCTGCGCGCCGGGAGCGACCACACTGGGCTGTAGTGCGCGTCGACGTCTTCACCCTCTTCCCTGATGTCGTCGATGCGTACCTCGACGCCAGCCTGATCGGCAAAGCCCGCGCCGAGGGCGTCCTCGACCTGCGTGTCCACGACCTGCGCGCCCAGGCCAGCGGCGTGCACCGATCGGTCGACGACGCCCCTTACGGCGGAGGAGCGGGCATGGTGCTCATGCCCGAGCCGGTGTTCGCGGCCATCGAAGCGGTTGCGCCGCCCCGGCCGCTGTTCGCCCTCACGCCGTCGGGCCGCGTGTTCGACCAGGCACTTGCCCGCACGCTGGCCACCGGAGACGGCTTCTCGCTGCTGTGCGGCCGCTACGAGGGCTTCGACGCCCGCATCACCGATCACCTCGTCGACGGTGAACTGTCCATTGGCGACTTCGTGCTCGCCGGTGGCGAGCCGGCGGCGTTCGTCGTCATCGAGGCTGTTGCCCGGCTCGTTCCGGGCGTGCTGGGCAACACGGCGTCGCCCGACGAGGAGTCCTTCGGTGACGACGGGCTGCTCGAATACCCGCAGTACACGCGCCCGCCGTCGTTCCGGGGCTGGGATGTTCCCGACGTGCTGCGCTCGGGCGATCACGGCGCCATCGCCGCGTGGCGCAAGGCGACTGCGCTGGTGCGCACGCTGCGACGCCGCCCCGATCTGATCGAGCGGCGGGGCGGGCTGACCGACGCCGAGCGGTCGCTCTTGGACCGGTGGGCGCCCGGCGAGTACGATTGACGGTCCGCCGTATCCCGCCTGTCGCAGGAGTCTTCACGCCATGAATCCGACCGATCTCGTCGACCGCGCCAATCTGCGCGACGACATCCCGGAGTTCTTCCCCGGCGACACGCTGAAGGTCCACGTCCGCGTGGTCGAAGGCACCCGCGAGCGCGTCCAGGTGTTCCAGGGAGCTGTCATCCGCCGGCAGGGCTCGGGCGTCCGTGAGACCTTCACCGTCCGCAAGGTGAGCTTCGGCGTGGGCGTGGAGCGGACGTTCCCCGTCCACTCGCCGATTATCGCCCAGATCGAGGTCGTCACCCGGGGCGACGTGCGCCGGGCAAAGCTCTACTACCTGCGTGACCGCATCGGGAAGGCCGCCAAGATCAAGGAAAAGCGGACTCCGACCGGGTCGCATCAGAAGTAGCCACGGCGACGGGCCGGCTCCCCACTACGTTGGTGGCGCCGTGTTAACCCGCCGCGAGCAGCCATGACTCCCCCCGACGACGAAGAGGCCCCCTCCGCGCTGTCGCGCCTCGAGCGCGCCCTCGCCGGCTTCGGTAATCCGAAGGCGGCTGCGCCGCCCGAAGCTGCGCCGCCCGA